>CAYUUH010000192.1:0-2472 GCA_964447855.1 uncultured Methanosarcinales archaeon
TGCAGCACTCCCGAGGCCCTGGAGTGGGATAAGGATTTCAGGAACCAGGCTGATCCTTCGGGGAGGGCGGTGCGCGGCGTCCACGCAAATGATCTGGGGAAGGAGCTATATAAGGCTTAAGGCTTAAGGCTTAAGTGGCAAATAGCAGGACATCGTTTACACTTTTTGGCCTGCATTTTTTAATAGTTCAAAAATAGCATAAGATCGTTTACAAGTTAACATAATAAGTTCTTTGACAATATGATATAGCTTCGCTCAAAAAATGGGCGAAGAAACCAAAAGACAGACCGCTATTGAGCTGTTTAATAAAGAAAAGAAATCTATAACTGAGATTTCGAAGCATCTTGGACGCTCAAGGCAATGGGTTTATAAATGGATCCAAAGATATGATGAAGGGAATGCTGATTGGTATAAAGAAACCAGCAGGCGACCTAAAAATTCATCTACTACAATTTCGAAAACTACTGAGCATTCTATCATCAGCGTTCGCAAGAGCCTCGAGGAAAACCCCTATTCACAAACAGGGGCAATCAGTGTTCAATATGCTCTTCGGGATCTGGGACTACCTATTCCTTCCATTTGGACAATTAACAGAGTAATAAAGCGTAATGGGCTGACTCGAAAGACGGCCAGGTATGTATCCAAAGGCTATGAGTATCCACATCATTTCTTTGATACACAACAAATGGATATAATTGGACCATGCTATCTGGGAGAAGGGAAAAGGTTCTTTGGTATTAGCATAATAAAAGAACTTACGCATACAGCTAAAACCTATCCCAAACCCAACAAGGGCTCTATAAGTGCTGCTCAATCCCTGATGAATTTCTGGAAGGAATTTGGGTTCTCAGATGCACTTCAAATGGATAACGAGTTGAGCTTTAGAGGCAGCAACCGTCATCCTAGAAGCCTCGGTATTGTTTTGCGTTTGGCTTTATCATTTAACGTGGTTCCTGTGTTTATACCTATTAAAGAACCCTGGAGAAATGGTATAGTTGAGCGATACAATCAAACTTACGAGCGTCATGTCCTGAAGTCGGTCTATTGCCAGAGTATGGAAGACCTTTGTGTTGCCTCGGATGATTTTGCATCATTTCATAATGCCAATCATAGGTACTCCTCTCAAAAGAACCGTACTCCAGCACAGATGGAACAATTAGGTGGGAATAATTTACTACTTGATCCAGATTATGAACTCCCGGAATATATACCATTGGAAGGAGGTATTATTCTGTTTATCAGGTTTATTAGATCCGATCAGAAGCTAACAATCCTGGGTTCATCATTTAAAGTGCACAAGGATTTAATCTACAGCTATATTACGGCAGAACTGATTATCCATCGGCACACTCTGGTCATAATAAGAGATCAGAAAATTTACCATGTGTATCATTTCCCTATGCCTGTCGATTGGTAATCAATATGTCAACGAACTCTTGCAACAAGTTGACTCTTAAAAACCACCCTGCTAGCAGGGTAAAGTGTCAACGATGTTGTGCTATTTTTGATTAATATTTAGTGTCAACGATGTTGTGCTATTTTACACTTAAGGCTTAAGGATAAGGATAAGGATAAGGATAAGGATAAGGATAAGGATAAGTTATTATTGGGGCTATGAGTGGTCTTTATCCGGATCGGTTTTTCGGGCAATGACAGTTAGAATCTTAATAATAGCCACGGCTTCCTCAATGAGCTCTTCTATTTCAGTGTCTTGAAGTTTTTCAAACAGAAATTGAAGCCAGAACTCTGATTCTCTTGCTTCTTTCAATGAAATTCTGACTTTACTGTGAAAATCTTTTCTCGAAGATGCAGATTGTGCCTCAGAATAATTTGCACCAACAGAACTGGCGGATCTGTTAAGCTGGTTTAATGTGGTTTCAAGTTTAGGATGACAATAAAGTCCGTCAATTTTGTTACTAATTTCTATATAGAATTTTAGCATCCGATTCTGCAGGTCGTTCATAATGTCTTTTTATAATATAGACGATATAAACCCACCTGACTGGAAAAATCTCATCAACTTTTTTCCTCAAATCCTTATTCCATTTACTTATACTCAAGCCTCAAGCACTTAAGCCTTAAGCCTTAAGCCTTAAGCCTTATTCGGCTTCCAGCCTGTGTATCCTATCATACTTCTTGTTAACCCAGGCGTATATCAGGGTTGTGAAGAATGAGAAAAGGGCATAAACGAGAGCAGGTTTGGCCATCTGTTCATTCTCCAGCATTGTGCTGGTGATTAATAATGCAAGCGTGGTATTTTGCAATCCGACCTCAATTCCGATTGTAATGCAGGCTTTATGATTCGACAGGAATCCTTTGGCGAGGTAATAGCTCAGAAACATTACCAGCAGGTGCAAAAACAATGTGAATGGCAGCAAAACCTTAATCTCGGCAAGGGTTATTTCACTTCCGCCCTGTGCACCGGAAGCCAGAAATTTTATTGAAAAGACAGCTGCAAGTAAAATTATGCTG
>CAYUUH010000193.1:0-2457 GCA_964447855.1 uncultured Methanosarcinales archaeon
TTTGTGCATGTTGCATTCCATTTCCAGTTGCCTTTTCTGAGAGGAGTTGTGTTGAAAGCCAATATATTATTGGTGAACCTTACTAGATATCTTCCTCCACTATCTTTTGAAAGTTGGAAATAAGTTAAGAGGAACTCATAATTAGGGTCTTCAAATGTTATATTGTTCTCACCTACGACCAAAATAGAACTATTTGGAATAAGTTTATTGACCCAGCCACCAGATGCTGATACTTCTGAGGCAGAGATATTAAATAAATTTACATCATTTATTTTAACTATTATTGGACCTATTCCACTAAATGACTGTAAGTGTACTCTGAACCCTCTAAACGAAGTATAAGTTAAGTTAATGCCTTTTTTTAGCGTTGATGGCGACTTAGGTATCTCATCTGCAGAAGAATATCCAGTATCATTCATCGCAATCAAACTTGTATTCAACTCCAAGTTATCCTCTGTCTGATTCAGGCTTCCGTTAATATACAATGAACAGTTCTTAATCAGGAAGTCATCTTCTACTTGTATAAAGAAGCCAACTCCATTTGCAGATGAGGATGAGGCTCCATTTGAAGGGCTTGACAGATTAACCTCGGGAGTATTAATCACAATCAACGTAAAGTTATTGCTTGTAGCATTAAGTCCAAACTCATCCCAGGCATAAATGATGATAGTATTATTCCCATAGAAATTACGCTTTGGAGTAAATGTTACACTTCCAGTATTGTTGTTAATCAATACAGTTATATTGGAAGCACCAACATAAGTATAATTCAAATCATCTCCATCAACATCGCTAAACAAGCTACTGATGTCAATTGTAGCATTAGTGTCTTCCAGCCATGTTAAGTCAGTTATAGCAGGTCCATCAAATACAGGAGTTCTGTCAATTGTCCAGGTCCTCTCCTCATACCCAGCAGATAACTGATATCCGTCATGAGCCCTGCACCTTACATCAATTGTTTGTGAAGGCAATCCAGAAACATTCCAGTCGTACTTAGTTTCATTTGTTAAGTTAACGGTTATAGCCCTTAACTCAGACTGCCCGGTTTCATTTATTATCGTAGAGATAATATTATAGGTAATATTATCCCCTTCTAAATCAGTGCTTCCATTGCAAGTTATATTAATCCAGTAATCAGATAAAGTTCCAGAGTCAGGCTTAAACTCCAGAGGGTCAGTCGGCCTTGTATTGTTGATATAAACAGAATCAACTAAGCTAACTCCATCAAAAGGAGTATCACTCAGCTGGCAGGTTATATTGAAATATGATGTAAACCTTGGCCTGGTTTCATTAAACCCATACCACATATAAGTCTCATTATAAGCCATGAGTGTAGGAGCATTCCATGCTCCAGTGTCATTAAACTGAATCTGGCACCATCCAAATGAGGTATTGATTGCATTTCCAGATGTGGCATTAGTGAAGTTAGCATAGAAAGTAACATTCTGGTTAACATATCTTGTTTCATTATCAGTGCTGTCCCATATATTCAGGATGACAATCCCGTAAGTTCCTTCTGCTCCGTTAGTTCTTAATGGAATATCATCAACGCTAGCCATAAGAGACATAATCATCTCATTCTCTTTAGCAATGGCTGCTCCTGTAATCAAGTTATTTGAGCTTTCAGAAACAGTTAATTCTTCATTCAATGTATTTTCATTATTTACTTCAGACCACCCATTGAATAAGGATATAGCTCCAAATAGCAAAATCAATGCTATTATTCCAATCCTTAAGCTAACCAAGTTTCTTTGCATGAGCATCAATCTTTTCAACTAAGTCTTCTACACTCGCCGAATCTTCAGATTCAGCTAAAGCCAAATATCCAAGCGCTAGAGCACTTTTCTTAAGAGAAATTACGATTGCAGAGCCTATCTTTTTAGACGAAAGAACACCTTCTTTCACCAAAGCATTGACTGTCCTATGTGTAGCATTATAGCTTAACCTAGCCTGTTTCGACACCTGTAAGATAGTCAGCTCTATAGAAGGATCTTTGCTAAATACACTGATTATTTGTTTTACAAACCTTATATTCATCGTTATCTATATTTAGTTAACAATTACTATATTTAATGTATATTATCTATATTTGGATAACCTCTATTTAAAGCTTTTGGTATCTAGACTTACCGAAAACGTTTTATACATCAAAACCATCCCTAATATACTCAGAAACGCGGTGGTTTTTAAGATTTACATTGTCACTCTAGAGTGACTACAAAACCGAAAGGTTTATATACTAGCTAATTCATCAGATATTATAGGGGAGTGGTTAAACAATGAAAAAACTGAGGAAATTCGTACTGAATTTAATCTTAGCTGACTTAATACTTCTGCTTGGTATTGTTGGATATATTGGCTTTAATGCAATTTTTGAATCAAACAGTGATAATTATGTTCCGGCAATAAACCCTCTATCATATAACTCAGTTGATACAGTGAGCAATGTATATACCA
>CAYUUH010000194.1:0-2449 GCA_964447855.1 uncultured Methanosarcinales archaeon
ATATTGACTTTCTTACGTTCTTGTTAAGGAACTCTGGGTAAGCAGTGTGGATAGCAGTTACATCCCATACCATTCCGTCGACATAGACCGGTATCTTGTCAAGCAAGCCAGCCTTTATGCTGTTCTCTATAATCACCATAACTTCCTGGGCTCTTCCTGAACCAAGGACAGGGATAAGTATCTTTCCGCCTCTCTTGATAGTTTCGCTTATATTCTTCCTGAACTCTTCGTCAGTATCAAACCTTAATGGAAGAACGTTCTCTTTGCCTCCATAAGTAGACTCAATTATCGCAGTCTCAAGCCTTGGGAAAGATGTTACAGCAGGCTCAAGCAGTGCTGTTCTGCCGTATTTCATGTCTCCTGTATATAGAAGGTTATGGAGCCCATTGCCAATATGCAGATGAACCATCGAGCTTCCTAAAACGTGGCCTGCATTATAGAAGGTCATCCTCACATCAGGCGTAACATCAGTGACTTCTTCGTAATCAAGGCATACTGTGTGCTTTACCATTTCCTTGACTTCATCAGTTGTATACAAAGGCTCTTTGCCTTCTCCCCTCATAATCTTGACATAATCAAGCATAAGAAGCGACATGACATCTCTTGTAGGCTCAGTGCAGTAAACAGGCCCTCTGAAGCCGTATTTGAAAAGATAAGGAACAAATCCGCAGTGGTCAAGGTGAGCGTGGCTTACCACCACTGCATCCAGCTCCTGGATATTAAACTCAGGGGCTTCAAGCATAGGATAACCCTCTTTGTCAGATGCAACATCAACCCCGCAGTCAAGAAGAACCCTAGATTCAGGCGTCTGAAGCAATAAGCAGCTTCTTCCAACCTGTCTTGCCCCGCCAAGGAAGCTTACTCTTATCCATTCCTGTTTCTTTTCCCTTATCCAGCCGTCATAAATCCTGTGGCCTATTTTGTCAAGGAATTTTCTCCTGTAATCGGAATTCTGATAAAGCACAGCCCTTATGTTTTCTATGAGCTTTGACCTTATTGCAGGCTTCCTTCTTATAAGCGGAACCCACAAGCACTTCTCTCTTATCTCTCTTAGGAATGCTCCCTGCTTGCCTATAGCTAACCCGGGTTTCTCTGCTTCTATAACCACCATGCTTCTCTGCGGGTCAAACAGCACCTGGTCAATTCCAGATTCTTTTGGGATAAGGTCCCTTATCTGCTTCTCAGCCTTCTCCATATCCATCGTGATGGAAGGGTCAGGCCTTAGCTCAACTCTCTTTTTTATATCATCAACTACCTTTTTGATAACTCCATTATTATTCAGGAAGAAGTCAGAGTCCTTAGTATATAGAACTATATTTGCACCCTCAAACACGGCATCACTTATCTTGTTTGCCGGCAAATTCTTCATTATTTCTTTTATTATGTCTGCCATATTATCCAGAATATATAATCTATAATCAGACCAAAATTAGTTTAACTCAAATTTATCAATCAGAGAACCTTATAATCTTAGGCTCATATCGTTGTCTTTGCTTAATGCTTTCTTGGCTCCGTCATTGGTGATTGTCACTACAGTAACTCCATTTCCGGATGCAATGTCTCTCTGCACCGCAGCATTGATGGACTTAACTGCCAACTTAATCCCTTCCTCAATACTTAGCTCTTCCTTGAATAATGTTTCAAGAACACCGTATGCAAGAATAGAACCAGAACCAGAAGAAACATATTTATCATGCTTTATTATTGAGCCGTCAGCACCTAAGTCATAGCAGTGGAACCCTTCTTCATCTTTTCCAGCCATGATAAAGTGGCTGATTCCTGGAATCATGCTCATCTTCCTGATGTTATTATACACAAGCATCCCAAGAAGGTTTACTGCCTCTTTTACAGTAACTGGTCTCCCAGTCCTTATCTCTTTTAGGTTTAATTCTGCTTTTATATACTTAGCAAGCAACTGAACATCAGACACAGTTCCTGCAACAGTCACTGCGATGTTCTTATTTATCATCATTATCTTATCAAATTCCTTATAAGATACTAAGTAGCCAGAAGTAACTCTTTTGTCTGCAGCTAGGACTATGCCATCTTTACAAACTATTCCTACAGTTGTTGTGCCTGTCTTTGCAATATCTTTATCTTCTACCATTCTTTGTCAGAATTCCCTTACTAGAATTGATTATACGTTGGTACTAGGTTATATTTAAAGCTTACGTTTTTATAGGCTAAAAAGAGCAAGCAAAAAAACTGGTTTACTCAAACAAACCTTGCAAAGCGTTTGTGAAGAACTGGGATTTTACCCACACCCCAGTATCATAACTTGGAGTCACTTCATCGCTTGTAAGCATAAACAGGATTTCTTTGTCGTCAATATTCACAAACCTGACATTTGAGCTGCTGTTCTTTATCTTTACCAGGTTTTTGAATGTCCTATCGACAACAGTATCTTTCGGAACGATGATAGTCACTTTAACTCCCTTTTTCTGAAGGT
>CAYUUH010000195.1:0-2441 GCA_964447855.1 uncultured Methanosarcinales archaeon
ATCCGCCATAAACATCTTTTCCGTCAATTGTAACATATTTCTCTTTCCCATCTTTAGTAATGTGAAGATAGACCTTGCCTGAGAACCTCTTTAATTCTATCTCGCCTTCCTGCATTCCATTATCTCCACCAAAAATGGAGCCATCACCGAGAAGAATGCCTTGCCTGTTTCCTTCTTTTACTATCAGGGTATCATCATCAACCAATCCATGGTTATCATATTTTTGTATGGAGTTGTATCTTCTGTTGTTGAACATGTTGCCGTCAATGTCAAACATGGCTTCTCGGTCAACCATTTGTTCAAGTCCGTCCTCTTTAACACAATCCGTTGCCCTTAGATAATGCTTTCCTCGGATTAATTCAAGGTCCTGATATGCCAGAGTATGCAGCCCGCCAAAGGCTGGAGAGCCGTCTCTCCTGTCAAATCCAAACTTGTTGTCCATTGACAGAAACTTTCTGACTGGCTGACGCTCTTCACCAGGGGCACCTATTACCCCGATATAGTCTAGAATTGTTTTGCACGGCTGCGTTCCGAACGCAAGCTTGGCATCAGCGCCTTCCCCGCTCATTGTACCTATCCAGTGCCCGAAGCCATATTCTGCAGCATGCCTTACAGCTTCTGAACTAATTAAAGCCTGAACATACAATCTGCTTCCTTTAGTATCCTTAGCCAAATATACCACCAATCTCCATTTTACTGATAATAGAATAAAACATACTATTTAAAACTTTCCCTATATAGTAGTGACAAATCTAGAACTCTTCATCAATCTTCTTGAAATATTCCTTTACTCTTGAGGTCACAGAAGACAGAAGGAACCCTTCAATTTTTTCAGCAAAGATATCTTCAAGAAGCCCGTTTTCATTAATCCTGTAATTGCTTCCTAGCTTCTCTATGATAAGCATATCCCTGAGCCTCTTAAGCTGCCTCCTAACATTAGAAGATGCGATGCCAAGCATAGGCAGGCTGTTTTCTTTTCGCTCATGTATAATCAGCTTTTCAATATCTGCTGAACTTAGCTCCTGGCCTTTGCGCCTTTCCTTAAGAAGGACATGGAGGATATCTACAATAATATCCCTGGAATCCCCTGGCTGCAGCAAGCCGGAACTAAGGCAAAGCTTTCTGACAAGCTCGCGGCCTTTATGTGTTGGCTTTTCATACCTTCTTAAGGTAATCTCTGATAACGGCGTATCTTTTGATATTGTTTTCATGTGAACCAGCTAACAACTGTTCCGATAAGGCCCGCGAGTCCATACTTTATCTTTCCTGTTAATGTGACAGCCTGATATGTCACACTTCCTTCGTCAAGTGCAGCTTTGAAGTCATTAAATGGGTCTTCAGACCACAGCAACTTTAAGAGGGTCTCTTCGCTAAGGTATGCATTCATAGTAGGCTCTTCAATAGCGCCTTCCTGTATATTCTCCATTACTCCTTCTTTCATTGAAATGGAATATATAGCTTCTCCTACATCATTAATCTGCTTTACCTCAGAAACATAGATATTAATCTGTTCATTTCCGAATAAGGTAGTAACAAACCCCGGAACACTCTCGACATTCTCATTATATATTGTCTTTATCCTGTCAAGCTCTTCTACCACATTAAGCTCTGCAGCAGAAACAAAACTAACGAGCATCAGAGCGATTAAGAACCCAAAGATGATTTTTTTCATTTTAACACCTCTTAACTATTCAGTTATTTCGCTTTATCTTATTTATATATTTTTTGGTATGTCCCAAAATAACAAAATATATAAAACCAAATATGATTGGTTAGGACAGGTGATGTAAATGGCCAAGATTGGAATTATAGGCGGTTCTGGTTTAGACAATCCGGATATTCTTAAGGGTGCGAAGGACGAGAAAGTTAAGACTAACTATGGAGATGTTTTAGTTAGGACTGGAAAGATAGGAGGTACGGATGTTGTTCTTATGGCAAGGCATGGTCGCGAACATACAATCCCTCCAACAGAGGTTAACTTCAGGGCAAACATAATGGCCTTGAAGAATAAGGGGTGCACGCATATTCTTGCAACAACTGCTGTAGGCTCATTAAAGGAGGAGATTGGCAGGGGAGATTTTGTGATTCTTGACCAGTTTATAGATTTCACAAGGCACAGGAAGATTACATTCCATGATGAGTTTGAGCCGCACAAGCCAATCCATACTCCAATGGCAGAGCCTTTTGATAAAGAACTAAGGAAAGCACTTATAGACACATGCAAGGAGCTAAAGCTTAAGCACCATAAGACAGGCACCGTAATAACTATAGAAGGCCCGAGGTTTTCAACAAAGGCAGAGAGCAAGATGTTCAGAATCTGGGGAGCTGATGTTATCAATATGAGCGTTGCTCCGGAGGCAATACTTGCAAATGAGGCAGGAATACCTTATGCTGCTGTTGCAATGAGCACAGATTATGACTGCTGGAAAGAGGATGAAGAG
>CAYUUH010000196.1:0-2405 GCA_964447855.1 uncultured Methanosarcinales archaeon
GAGTCTTTGGAAGACACGCAGGATGCATGTACATCATTTAACGTAGACCGAGAAGGCCCGGGAATAAGGGCAAGCACACTGAAGATTATGGATGTTAATGGAAGGGAGCTTAACTTTTACAGCTCAGGACAGAAAAGTGTTGTTGCAAACGTTCTTGTAGACGGCGCTGACCTCAGCACAGTAACCGGTGATTTCAGGGAGCTTAACCCAAACCTTCCCGCCGAGCTTCCCACTCAAACTGCGGATAAGATAACTAATACAAATATAACAAACTGTACATGGGCATTTAATCTTGATATCAGCACCCCAGGGACTAAAACAATCACTATAAGGTCAAGGGATATTTATGGGAACATGGAAGAAGAATATGTCTCTAAGGCTTTCACTCTTGACAATACAGGGCCTCAGGTTGTTGACTTATGGAGCGATATGACTGATACTATCAATGGAATAATCTATGCAAAAGCTTCTGGAAATAATTTTACAGCGTTCCTTAATGACGGAAATGGAGCTGGCACAGATTCTGCAGATGTTAAGCTGGTCTTATTTGATGGAGTAGATGTCCAGAGAACCAATTCAAACTGCAGCGGAGGGCCAAGCAACACGTTATGTGAATGGAAAGATGTTGGCATTCCTGTAACAAATGACAGAAAGATAAAGGCAAAAGTCCAGGGAACAGACAGGCTTGGAAATGCAATCCCTCTTAGGGAGTTTAATGTTACTGTTGATGTTACAACGCCTCAGATAATTGGAGATATTAAGTTAATAACAGATAATCCATTGGGCAAGGTTACAAGCGGGGATGAATTTTATGTTTCTATAAATGTAACAGACTTCACCCAGATAGAAGCCTTTGCAAACTTATCGGGCCTTGTGCAGGGAGCTGAAGAAAGCCCTGGCTCGTGCTATAAGATGTCTGCCACTAACTGGATATGCGAATGGGGCGGAACAATAGATGCGCCTGGGCCTGCGTTCGGTACAAAAGTCAAGTTCAAGGCTTATGATATGGTTGGGAATCTTGCTCAGAAAGAGATAACTGTCGACCTTCACCAAAGGGAGGAGGCTGTTGCCCCTGACTTCTATAACTTAAGCATTAATGTTGACCTTCTCAGCCAGGTTCCAATCAAAAGGGACGTTGTTGAGACCCTTGCTTCGGGATATTATTACCAGTTTGTTCCCTTTAATTTGCGATACATGGGCGGGTGCTTTGGAGACAGGATTGAGGTGCTTAATATAAGGGTCGAGGGAGGCTGCAATGGATATGCGCAGTATGCTCCTGTTGGAGACAATACAGCTGGAAGCGGAAGCTACACTGGCTTTATCCAGTTTGCGATTGACCCTAGTATTGTTACAGAGGATAAAGAGTTTATTTCAATCGGTGTTGACAATATCTGCCAGATAAGCTTTGATGTTGTCTGTAATCAGAAAACATATATCATACCCGAGGTAGAGCCTGTGAGAGTGAACATACCTATTACATATTCAGGCATTTCCAGCGATAGTGATCTTGATAATCTTGAAGAGGAGATTGAAAAGATTAGAGATGATGTAGATACGGAATTATGGGACATTATTGAGTTCCTTGACTCGGTCATTGTTATATCAAGTAATATCTGCAAGATAAGGGCTGTGATAGGCACTTTAAGCCAGACTATATCCATTATAGGTGCAGCTTCTGATGCCACTTGCAAAGGAGGAGGCTGGTGGATGTGCCCTGTTGAGATGGGAATGAGAGGACCGATGTACAGTGCAGGTGAATTCGAAAATAAGTTCTATGGAACATTTAAGGAGTTCTGCAGTGTTATAACTTGTTCTGCCGGACAGATTGAAGGAGGAGAAAGAGCTAGTACAAATGTTGCCGGAGCCGGAATACAACAAGCAGGAGGACATTGGACAGCTACTGCGTGTGAGTTTATGAAGAATTGGCTTATTTCCAATTGGGACCCAGGAACTACGAGGGGAGTATTGGAGGGTCTTAGCCAGACAAGCACATTGACACTAGCTAAGAAAAGTATTATTTTCTCAATAATATGCCTATGCATTCCAGGAATAGTTTACAATATAAGAAAGTGGAGGGAATTAGAGTGCTGGAGAGGAATCTGTTATAAGACAATGGTTCCTGCAGGCTTGCCAGTGAGTGAATGTGACAAGCAATATGCTTTCCAGAGATGTATATACCTAACAGGGTTCTTAGGTGTTCTTGGAGCTCCAATACAGGCAATGATAAATTCAATCGGCACATTCCTGACAGACCCTATTGCAGCTGCATGGGAAGGGGTAAGGATGGGTTTGTATCAGGGATGTAAAAATAAAGTGAGTGGTGGGTCGTTCGCTTGGGGGGGCTGGTGTACTCCATATGGAATATGGCAAATATTAACCAATGTTGCTGAGATAGTGCAGTTTGC
>CAYUUH010000197.1:0-2396 GCA_964447855.1 uncultured Methanosarcinales archaeon
TGCATTCCCATTTTACTCCAGTCTGAAAACTTGCTCCTCCACGGCCTTAAAGCCCAGCCTCTTTAACTTTCTTGATCACTTCTTCAGGCCCAATCTTTAGGGCTCTGTCAAATGCGCTGAATCTGGTCTTACGTTCTACTTGCATTTTCTTATTATTCCCTTTATCTTGTTCTCATTAAGTTCAGTATACGCCACTCCATCAATTAATGCGCTGGGGCTCTTGTCACAACAGCCTATGCATGATGTTATCTCAAGGCTGAATCTTCCATCTTTTGTCATCTCTCCTGGCTTGATGCCAAGAAGCTTCTCAAGGATTTTCATCATATTCTCTGAGCCGTGCATGTTACATGACGGAGAATCGCAAATCCGGATAATGTGCCTTCCTTGCTTTTGAACATGGAAGAATGAATAAAAAGTGGCAACCTCATAGATTCTGGTCATAGGGATTTTGGTTTCATTAGAAATCTTCTTCATCCCGTCTTCAGAAATATATCCTTCTTTTTTCTGCACATCTCTTAACTTGTTAAGCAGAAGTTCAGACGCCTCTTTTTTTCCGATTATATCTCTTCCGTGCATCAGGTTAAATCATGGAACCAGGTTTATTTAAACTTTACGAATATACAAATAGTCAATAGAAAGATTATTAAATCAGAACACTCATTAAAAGTTAAGGTGATAAAATGGAATATCTAAACAAGATGATAGATCTTCAGGATTATAAACTAGGATATAGGCAGGAATTATTTGAGATTGTTCTTTATACTGCAGTGTCCTTCTTTTTACCTTTGTTTATCGGGCACCCTCAAATTATTGTAGGAGTATTAGTTAATACTTTACTAATAACCTCTGCGCTTAATGTAAAGGGTGCAAAGCTGTTGCCAGTTATCTTTGCTCCGGCATTAGGAGCTTTATCAAGGGGGGTCTTGTTTGGCCCATTTACAGTATTCTTGCTTTATATGGTTCCCTTTATATGGGTAGGCAATGCAATACTGGTATTTGCATTCAAGTCATTAAATCTTGATAGAAGACTGAACAAATGGGTTACTCTTCTTTTAGGTTCAGCGGCTAAAGCAGCATTCTTGTTTGGGGTTGCTTATATCTTAGTAAGCCTAGGAGTGATTCCTACATTGTTCTTAACAACAATGGGGTTATTCCAGTTTTACACAGCAATCTTGGGAGGAGTTCTTGCTTTAGGATTCCAGTCAGCCAAGAAGAGGCTGGCTTAAACTTTATTTTTGTTTATTCCTGTTCTTCTTTATTCTTTTTTGGGACTTCTACTCTTAGAATATCATCCTTGAAAGTTGCGCTTGCCCTTTCCGGGACAATCTCTTTGTCTGACTTCATCAACTTCTTCTTGCCCTTTATTTTAACAGCAAGCTTATGGTCGTCCATCTCAAGGTCAATATCTTCCTTTTTAGCATTTGGCAGTCTCACAAAGAAAACCACACAATTCTCTGTTTCGTAAATCCCTTCTTCTTGACTCAGCACACAATTAGTATACACTTCCATCTTATTAAGCATTGTTCTGTTATAACCTATATATCACAGCATACATAAGTTTTAAGTATTCTGCCGAATAAACCAGCCTTGGTGATAAGATTGGAGTGTAATATCCCTAAGAATAGAAAGAATTGCAATTGTACTTATGAACCATGTTCGAGAAAGGGCAGATGCTGCGAGTGCTTACAATATCATCTTGCGATGAAAGAGCTTCCAGCTTGCTGCTTCCCTGCAGATGCAGAAGCAACTTATGACAGAAGCTTTGATAAATTTATCGAGGTGCACAGCAGATGAATGCAATAGAAGCAATAAAAACAAGGCGTTCTGTAAGAGAATATTCTGACAAACAAATATCCAAAGAAGACTTGAAAGAGATAATTGACTGTGCAAGGCTTGCAGCCACAGCAAGGAATGAGCAGCCATGGCACTTTGTAGTTGTCCAGGATAAGGAAAAGCTTACAAAAATTTCAGGCCTTGCTCCAAACGGCTTTTTTATAAAGAATGCAAATGCAGCAATTATTGTTTTCTGCAATGATACAAGATATTACCTTGAAGACGGCTCTGCAGCAATCTGCAATATCATGCTTGCAGCGCATGCCCTGGGAATCGGCTCTTGCTGGATTGCAGGGGATAAAAAAGATTATTGCGAAGACATAAAGAAGATGTTTAATGCTCGGGCTGCCTTAAAGCTTATCGGGATGGTCTCACTCGGTTATACAACACATAAGGTCATTGAAAAAGAGAAGAAGCCGCTTAACAAGGTTGTTTATTGGGAATCTCTGACCTAAACCTGGTTTTACCTGGTTAGGGTAGCAAGTTTTATATACACATATTTCATAGCCTATTTACTAGTCAAATGAGGTGACTTAGATGAGAGTAGTGATTTATGGTGCTGG
>CAYUUH010000198.1:0-2390 GCA_964447855.1 uncultured Methanosarcinales archaeon
TATGAATATAGAGATTATTGGGAATATGAACGTTATTCCTGAGTCTTTTGAAAAATCCGCTTTATAGACTGGCCTTTTCTCGCTCCATATTGGGTTAACGAGGAACTCTGTAGGCATCTCTTCAATTCTTTTTAAATCAGAATCGATCATGTTAATTCTCTTGCTCAATGCATTGTTTGATGAAGCGAGCGCAAGAGCCACATCTACATTGGATCTTAATGATGAAACTTTGTTCTTTATCTCCTGGTTAAACGCATTTACAATTTCTCTATTATACCTGTTGAGCGAAACGTCAACCTTCCAGGAAATAAGGTTTGAGAAGGCAATATCTGTATTATCATAATAAACAGCAATCATTGCCGGCTGCAGGTTTTCAAGGCTTTCGCTAAATCCCCCGGGTATTTCAACACCTAATGCAGTCTTTCCAGATTTAATATCAGTTATAAGTGTATCTTCGCAGTCATCCAATGACAGGAACTCAACATTAAACCCTTCAAGGTCTGTAAGGTAAGACCTGGAAGCAGCAGTATTGTCATAATCACATACTTCTACCTTGATTCCGTTTTTTGAGGGATTAAGCATAAACAGGAATATAAGTGCTACCACAGCTGGGATTGCTATCGAAAGGTACAGGTACTTTTTCCTTTTTACGAGCAGCAAGAAGTCTTTCTTCAGGTAGGAATAAAACTTTATTGGCGGGGTTATTATTTGATTTATCATTTTAGGTCTTCAAAAAGATTTCATCCAGGTTTGGCTCCCTGAAATCTATCTCTCCATATTTTAATCCCATCTTGTCAAATAGTTTTAAGAGCTCTCTTTTTGTCCTCTCTGAATCGAGTGCGAACATCATATACTTCTCATATGTATCAAGTATCTTGATGTCTTTATAATCGCAGTGCTTCTTTATATCATTAAGGCTGTCCTTTGACAGATAGAAAAACTTGAGTTCGAAGACATACTTCATGCTTAGCTTTTCTTTTAATGACTCTATTTTCCCGCTGAAGAAAACCTTCCCGTTCTTAAGTATGATAATCCTGTCAACATGCTCCTGAACTTCTGATAATAAATGAGATGTAAGGATTATTGATTTTCCTTTCTTTTTCATAGACTCCAGGAACTGCCATAAGAGCCTCCTGTTAAAGAAATCTAAAGAAACAAACGGCTCGTCAAGTATAAGCACTTGAGGGTCATGGAGCAAAGACATGATTATGTTGAGCCTAACCATTTGGCCTCCGGACATTTCAGTTGGCTTATGGTTCATGTCCTCCTCAAGCTTTAACATTCTCATGAGCTGCTGGGCTTTCCTTACAGCCTGATTTTCAGTAACTCCCAGATTGAGGCCCGCAATCTTGATATTATCAAGTATTGAGAGGTCAGGTATAACCGAGACGTGCTGCGGCACAAAACCAAGCTTGTCCTTGCTGAATATCTGTGACCTGCCAAGGATGGATATCCTTCCATAATATTTTTTGGAGATTATTCCTGCTGCAAGCTTTAGGAATGTTGTTTTTCCGCAGCCTGACTTGCCTATTATTGCAGTAAGGCTTCCTTCCTTAACATTAAGGCTAATATCCTTTAGAACTTCAGTTTTATCATAAGAGAACTTAACAGAATCAGCAAGCAGGGCGCTTCTTTTCTTTTTCCACCACTCTTTGCTGAAAATATTTTTTATGAGCTCTTTTATACTTTTCACCATATCAGCCTAGGACTTTTTCTATCTTGTTCTGCTCTATTGCGAGCTTTATCTCTCTTGCTATTCGCCTTCCAGTAGACATAGGTTCATTGTATCTTAGCCAGGTGTACGGGCTTCCATTGATATATGGGTTAGTGCCTGCAACTATCCTTGCGGATATCTCAAAAACCTTTATCTCACCCTCAGGTGTTATAACAGTTTCAAGACAGAAGGGTCCAAATAACCCCGGGGCTGCGAACTTCTTGCTCTCTGTAACTGTATCTTCGCCCATCTTGATTATTTCCGGTAAATATGATTCCCTTATAACTAAGGGGATATTTCCTACAATTAGGTAGCTTGGGTCAACATCTTTTGCAGGAAGCGCCATCTGGTCTCTTGCAGAGATTCTTCCGAGGCTGTCAACATTGCTCTCATACCTCTTGTCAAATCCCATCACCTCTGTTTCCCCAGTCAATGATGAGTGGAAATAGTGAGCATACATATGCACTCCAAGAATGTATTCCTGTATTGAGTACTCTTTGTCTGGGTGGAGCTTGATTTTCTTTTTGAAATCCTTAGGATTCTTTGCAAGGAAGTAACCTTTACCTCCACCGGCTCCATGGAATTTGACTATAACTGGCCTATCAATCTCCTCAGGGCTGTCAAATATCCTTGGAAGCTCTAATCCGGCATTCTTTAGCCAGACTCTCTCAAGGCT
>CAYUUH010000199.1:0-2344 GCA_964447855.1 uncultured Methanosarcinales archaeon
CAGTATTTTGAAGAGGGAGAAAAAGCAGTAGTCACGCTAAGCATACCAGAAAAGAGCTTTGAAAGCTATGGAGTGTATCCTGCAGCACAAGGCGTTCCACTAAAGATGCTTGCAAAAGAAGGCAATACCTACAAAGTTGCTATCTATGTGACAAAAGGAGAGGAGCTTATCGGAGGCTACGCTGGAAACTGGACAGTCACTAAAGAACAGATTGCATCAGCATCAAGCATAAAGTTCCACACAGTATCTACTGACGCAAAAACAGATGAGGAAAGGTATCTTTTCCTCAGCGGGCTTGAATCATACTCAAAGGATGTGCCAAAACCTGAACTGAGATAAAAAAATGAAATACCAAAAATTCATGGCTGCATTGATGATCCAGATAATCCTTGCTATGCCTATCTACACCTCAATTGTGTTTGCACAGCCTCAGGCAGAAGGGCCTTCTATTTATGCTGACATTCCAAGATATTACAATAAGAATGTAATTGATATTGCCGGAGAAGTAACACCTTACTCAGAGATGCAGATTTATGTTGACGGGCAGCTTTTGATGAGCCTTCCTAGGTCAGAGACTGTCGATGGCTAATTCGAGTTTTATATTGACAATCTTGGAAATGACGGAACTACAAGGGCTATAAGAATCAGCGCAAAAGACCTCACTGACACGATTAACACCCAGGATTATATCATAACTGTAGACCAGAAAAAGCCAAACCTCATCTTAAAGGGCATTCCGGGCCTTTCCTCAACAAAGAAGATTAAAGTTGAGGGTTCTGTTGACGAGGAAGTAAAGCTAAATATCTATGCTGTTCCGGATATAACTGACTCCATAAAGCCTGCAAAGGTCCTTGGACTTAAGAAAAGGGTTTCAACTGCCAATCTTATAGAGCTTGAATGGAATGAAGCAAATGAGACTGATTTTGACAGGTATATAATTTACAGAAAAGATGTCGGAGCAATAGCAAATGCTTACCCGGTAACATACAACAGGTACAGTGATGTTCTTGTCAACTCAAACCAGAGATATGTGTATAGTGTTGCTGTGATGGATACTGCAGGGAATATTGGAGATAAGTCAGATGAACTAACTGCTTCAACACTTCCTGGCGGCAGGACTGATATAACCAAACCTGCACAGATAGACCCTGTTAAAGACAGAGGGCTTCAAAAGACCAGCACAGTAAATGGGGACTTTGGGTTTGACATAGAGTTAAGCGAAGATGGGACCTATAATATGGTCGTTGAGGCAGTTGATGCTGCAGGAAATACAGTTACATTGCAGAACAGAACAATTGTTGACACAGAGCCCCCAAAGATTGAGCTAACCAGCCCAAAGCCTTCAACAAGGATTTATGAGAGCTATGCAAAAGAACTTGATATAGAAGGAAAAACAAAACCTTACACTCAAGTCAAGGTTTACCTAAACCAGATAAAAGGCACAGAAGACTTCTCAACAATATCTGATGGAAATGGAATATTCCGGCTTGATGATTTAGATGTTACCTCTTACTTTATAGGAAGTGCAGCTCCACAGCAAGTTGGCGTAGGCGAGCTTGACACAAGATATTCTGTTGTTGATGAGCAGGCAGGAAGGTATGCAAGAACAGCCACATTATACTTTGTTGCACAGGACCAGTTTGGAAGGACAGCAAACCTCACAGCAGTTTATAATATAGTGACATGCTGGCAAGGCCAGTTTGACTGGGACGCAATGCCTGTACTAGAATACCAGAGCCCGACATGGCTTAGTGTGGAAAGGCTTGCAGAAGGCACTGAAGCAATTTACTTCTACTTCAACTTCACTTATCTAGGCCAGGGAAGAGAGCCAAAGATAGACACAATCAATTTCCAGAGAGCCTGTGATGATTATATCAAGAATGATCCAAAATATAACATCAGCTGCGAGGTAATGCCCAGCTCATGTACTGCAAGGTCAAATGATGACAACACTATGTGGTATGTTGCATGTGACCTAGGACAATATGACGGGTTTAACCAATATAATGAAAATGACTGGAGCACATTTTTTGATGCTATACATAATGAGATGGTGTTCCCATTCAGAGTTACAGTAAGATATAATCATCTAATCGGAAATAACAGGACCTACGAATATCAGAGCTTCTGCGAGCCAGTTACTTATGTTGTTGATTCAAGCAAGGTCGACTTTAGGGATGTGCTCCCAGACTGGCTGCTTTATGATACTGTTGACTCAATAAACTCGACATTGACTACATTAAATGAGTGGAAGGAGCAGCTTGAGAATATACTCGAGTACCTTGGAATAGGCTGTGTTGCTGCTTTCGGCCTAAGGACTGTTGCAACGATATACAGGAGATTT
>CAYUUH010000200.1:0-2340 GCA_964447855.1 uncultured Methanosarcinales archaeon
ACACGCTAAAAGACCTCGGAGCAAAATCAGTAACCCTGGCAGCGCCTTATTTCCCTTACTTGAGGCAGGATAAAAGGTTTAATCCTGGCGAGGGCGTAAGCATAGAGGTTGTTGGCAGGATAATTGACCAGGCGTTTGACGAGATAATAATAATCGACCCGCACCTGCATAGAGAAAAGACACTGGGCCATATATTCAAGATTAAGAGCCACAGGCTTACAGCAAACCCATTAATAGCTGACTATATCAAGAGCCGTATAAAAAATGCAGTGATTATAGGCCCTGATTGGGAATCGTACAAATGGGCTCAGAAGACAGCTGAGATTATAGGCTGTGAATCAGCGATAATGGAAAAGACCAGATACTCTTCAAGGAAAGTTGAGGTCAAGCTCAACAAAAAGATTGACTTGGGCAAAAGAAATGTTGTGATTGTGGATGACATAATCAGCACAGGGCACACTCTGCTGGAATCAGCCAAGCTATTGAGAAAGATTGGAGCAAAGAAGATAACAGCCATCTGTGTGCATGCTGTTTTTGTTGAGAAAGCCTATGAAAAGCTGAAGAGAGCAAATGTTGACATTGTTTCTGCAAATACTATTTCTCACAAGAGCAATAAGATTGATGTTGCAGGACTGATTGCTAAATCTCTCTAACCAGGTAGCATCCAGTGATGCTCTTGGAGTCATGAACAGCAACCCTTAATCCATTCTCATATAGCCTAGTTGCAACTTCTAAAGGAACAGGACAATCCTCTATGTTTGAATAGCATTCTACCATTAGAATATAAGCAGCTTCGAAAATAGTGCCGCTTTCAATAGGATTCATGTTAAGTGGCGACCTCGATATAGGTACTACCCTAACAATCTCGCCATGATGAGGCACGTCCTTTCTTCCATCTTGAAAGCCAAGGTCTGATAAAACATTATCTATAGTTCTTTTATCTACTGACTCTAAGAAAAGCATAGCCTTCGGCGAGTGCAGTAACTCTTCGACTTGAGGTATCATTTTAGTGCCGGAACCAAATCGGGTTAATATGTCTTACCAAAATAAACAAAGAACTTTGCGTCTTTATCGCAATGGACGCACTTCTTGCCATGCACAGAATCTTGTTTTAATGGGATATTCCTAGTTGTTCCGCCAGAAGTCTTCTCCTTAATGTGGTCTTCGCATGCAGGCTCACCGCAGAACGGTGCCAATGCAAGCTTTTTGTTCTTAAGCGCATTGTCAAGGTCTTTTAGGTTGTTTACCACAAGAGTATTGTCCTCAATAAACTTCTTGGCTTTGTCAAACAGGTTATTATGGATGGCGTCAAGAGTCTCCTTAACCTTTTCAGGAATATCTTTTATCTTGACAAACTCTTTTGCACCAGTATCGCGGCGGACAAGAACTGCCTGGTTCTTCTCAATGTCTTTTGGCCCTATCTCAATTCTTATAGGAACTCCCTTCATCTCAAGCTCATTGAATTTCCATCCGGCAGAATAATCCTCACGCTCATCAACAGTAACTGAGAATGACCTAAGCGACTTTTCAATCTCTCTTGCCTTCCCAACAACCTTTTCTTTTGAGTCCTTAAATATAATTGGAACAATTCCAACCTGGATTGGAGCAATCCTTGGTGGGATAACAGCCCCTTTGTCATCGCCGTGTATAGCAAGCATAATCCCAATCATTCTGGTAGTGATTGCCCAGGTGTTCTGCCATACATATTGTTTTCTCTCGTTCTGGTCTAAGAATGAAATATTGAAGGCCTTTGCAAAGTTCTGGCCGTCATGGTGTGCATCCGGCCCCTGTATTGCGCGGCCGTTTGGCATCAAAAGCTCGATACTTATGGTGTATTCTGCACCTGCAAACTTCTCATGGTCTGTCTTCTTCCCAATAAGACCCGGAAGAGCAAGGTATTTTTCAAGAACATCAACATACATGTTGATAATATCAATAATCTCGTTCTCTGCTTCCTCTTTTGTTGCAAATGCAGTATGACCCTCATTCCATAAAAACTCGCGGGTCCTAAGGAAAGGCACGGGGTGCTTAAACTCCCACCTTACAACATTGTTCCACTGATTAAGCCTTAGTGGGAGGTCTTTCCATGACCTTATCCATTTAGAGTAAGAATCATACATTCTATTCTCAGATGTAGGCCTTACAGCAAGCCTCTCATCCAGCTTTGAATCTCCGGCATGAGTCACCCATGCAACCTCTGGAGAAAAACCTTCCACATGCTTCTCTTCTTTCTTTAGAAGCTTTTCAGGGATAAACAATGGGAAGTAAGCATTCCTGACACCAAGCTTCTTCAGCCTTTTGTCAACCTCGCTTACAATCTTTTCCCATATAGCATAAGAA
>CAYUUH010000201.1:0-2336 GCA_964447855.1 uncultured Methanosarcinales archaeon
AATCCCGGGTTTACCTTCATAAATATGATTGGTCAAATGTAATTACAGAGGCCTCAAAGTTTCAAACCGGTGGCGTTTATGCAGGTACATTCTCCCTTCCAGCCGACCCGGGTACCACTTTTCTTGATTCTTATGGCAATACTGAATCAATATTTTCGCTGGAAAACTCAGGAACAAACAACCCTGGAGTGAATGCAGCTCTTGCATCACAGTACAAAAGACGTACTCTTGTGCTGATAAGTCCAATAATATGGAAAGATCCTGCATGGCTCTCAGATGATAAGCGACGCTCTTCGACAACAGAATCCACTCTACCAACAAATCATTTGATTTATAACGTTGGTGGAAGAATGTATTCAAACAAATACAAGGATGTAACCAACTACTCTGACGCCTCACCTCTGATCAGGTATGCAGAGGTTCTTCTTAATCTGTCGGAGGCTTATTGCCGGGCGGCTACTCCCACAGGTGCTCCTGATGCTAACGCCCTTATGTACCTAAATATGGTTAGGGACCGGTCACTTGCTGATCCGGCAGCACAATCATTTACGGCAGGTAGCTTTGCAGATAATGTGGCACTGCTTGGTTCTATAATCAAGGAGAGAAGGATTGAATTTAATATGGAAGGCAGACGCTGGCCTGATATACACAGACTTCAATTCTGTCCGTATTATCCAATAGATGGTATTCCGGCTAAATTGGCCAACTCTGCTCCTCCGACCTCTGCGTATGTGGTCGATGGCAATCCCTATACAGGTGCACTGAGTGTAGCTGCAATCCCATATAGCGATTTTAGATTCCTATGGCCAATCCCCAGGATTGAGACAGATGCGAATCCAACACTAGCTGCGCAACAGAACCCGGGCTGGTAATAGATTAAATAACTGTTATGACTAGTCCTAAATAAGCGTTACAGATTTATAGGACAAAAATATTAGTTTAAGAGAGAGTTGCAAAGTTAACTTTGCAACTCTCTCTCTTTTTGTACGATTTAATCTTTATCTCTCTTTGTAAATGCATCTGCTGCGGAGTATTCATCGAGCAGGATAAATGTGGACGCTTATTATTATACATCGTCACCGCTTCTGCAACTAATGCTCGCATTGTTTTTAAATCAACCTTATAATCTTCCAGCAGGAACTCTTGCTTAATTATTCCATTAACTCTTTCTGCAACGGCATTTGCATATGGATCGTAAGTTTCTGTCATACTTGGAACTATATTTTTCTTCTTTAATATTTTTTGATAATAATCACTGCAATATTGAAAGCCTCTGTCAGAATGATGTATAAGAAGCTCTTGCCTATACATTCTTTTCTTATCAGCCATCTTCAATGCTCGTATTGATCCTTCTGTTGCCAGGCTATCAGACAAATCGTATCCCATAATTTTTTTGGAGTAGGCATCAGTGACCATTGCTAAATAAATGCTTTGTCTCCCATTGATATAAGTGATGTCTGAGACCCAAACTTGTTCCGGACGAATAATATCTATATTTTCCACCAAGTTTTTATGCTTATAAAATCGGTGATGACTGTTGGTAGTCGTACGATAACTCCGTTTTGGAACAATTAACATCTGATTTGCTCTTAGTATTGTGAACAGTTTATCCCGGCCCACATGAAGGTCCTTTAAAGGTTCCTCCAATATATGACATAGTTTTCTCGTTCCGATTCGAGGCATTCCTGCCCGAACGCCATCAATAAGGCTTATCACCTTCTGTGCTCTGGATTGTTTTGCTGATAAAATCCAAAAGCTTCGATAATAACGCTGCCTGTTTATCCCGATCAACCCACAAAGATAGTTTACGGCCTTTTTGCCTTCTTTGCTGATGTCCCTGATTGATCGGGTAATGAGTTTTTTCTGATAGAAATCAGGTATTCTTCTTCAGCTATCTCAATAACCTTATCCAGTATCGCTGCTTTATCTTCAGCCCGCATCAACTGATCTTCCAAATACTCATTCTGCCTTTCTAATAACCTGACTCTCTGCTCAAGTTCCTTGATTTTCTGTTCCGGACTTTGCATTGATTTAATTTGGCATGAATTTTCAATGTCTAAGATACCAAATTTTCTTCTCCACTCAGTTATGGTCCCATGCCCCTGGATCCCATACTTGCGCATAGCTGCACGATTACCAATTTTACCATTCTCTACTTCTTTAACTACTGCCAATTTAAAGGATTGGGTGTAATCTTTTTGAGTTCTCTTTAAACACTGATTTTTAATTGTTTTCATAACGTTACTCGTTTTTGTGTAACGCTATTTCAGGACGAGACACTCTTTATAATAAAAGAGGGTGTCTCGCAAGGACGCCCTTTTTTATTGTATATCAGA
>CAYUUH010000202.1:0-2309 GCA_964447855.1 uncultured Methanosarcinales archaeon
CAGTATTCAACGAACTTCTTGCAGGCAAAACAACAAGTAGCATAAAATATATAGGTGTTAGGGAATGAATTTCAAACAGCTAGCAGCAAAGATGAACAGCAATGAGCGAATAGCTCCTGGCCACAGGACATGCTCTGGATGCGGAATCCCTGCAATAGTCAGGACAGTCCTTGCAAGCACAGATGATCCGGTCGTTGCATGCTCTGCAACAGGCTGCTGGGAAGTTACATCATCTATCTATCCGTTTACTTCATGGAATATACCATTTATACATTCAGCTTTCGAGAACTCAGCAGCAACAGGCTCTGGAATAGAGGCTGCCAAGAAGGTTCTTGCAAAGAAAGGCAAATGCCCTGAAAATGTCAATGTTTTGGCTATGGGCGGAGACGGAGGAACATATGACTTTGGCCTTCAGAGCCTTTCAGGCGCGCTTGAAAGGGGCCATAAGATGGTTTACCTTCTTTATGATAACGAAGCTTACATGAATACAGGAATCCAGAGGAGCTCATCAACACCTTACGGAGCATCTACAACAACAACTCCTGCAGGAAAAGTACACCCTGGAAAAGAAGAAGTTAAGAAAGACATAATCAAGATTGCAGCAGCACACAACATACCTTATGTTGCTCAGGCATCATTGTCAAACCTTATCGACTTATCCATGAAAGCTGAGAAAGCATTCAAGGTTGACGGGCCTGCATTTATAGTATGCTTGCAGCCATGCACACTTGGATGGGCATATCCTCAGGAAAAGACAGTTGAGCTTGCAAAGCTTGCTGTAGAGACAAGGCTTTGGCCTTTGTATGAGATAGAGAACGGAAAGTACAAGCTAAACTACAAGCCTTCAAAGAATGTTCCAATCACAGATTACCTTAAGCTTCAGGGAAGGTACAAGCACCTTTTCAAGCCAGAGAACCAGCACATTATAGAGACAATCCAGAAGAACATTGATTCCAAGTGGGAAGAATTGTTGAAGCTGTCTGGGCAGTAAATCTTTTTTAATCTTTAACTACACAATAATCCTATCAACCCAATCCATATACTCTTTGTTTCCTTCTGTATCCAGCTTAAGAATGCATGGAACATCATAGCTGTGTATTGCTTTAACTTCTTTTTTTATCTTGTCAAAGTTCTTGTCAGAGCTCTTTGCAAGAAGCAAAAACTCAGAATCATCCTGTATCTTTCCTTCCCACCAGTACATGCTCTTTATGGGGAAGAAATTAGCGCATGCAATAAGCTTCTTCTCAAGCAAAGCATTTGCTATCTTTTTAGCCTCTTTTTCATCTTTACATGTTATGTATATAAGAGCCATGGTTTTTATTAAAAGCAGCCCGGATTTATTAATTTTTTTATAATTAATACAAATATTTAAAAGACTGATAACAATCCTTAAAGATATGTCAAAAGAATATAAATTCACTAACCTTATAGGAACGTTCACTTTTGATGAACATTATAATCTAAAGAGTGAGAAACTATCTAGGAATAGTGAACAAACTATTGAGCTTGAGCAGGAATCACTAAGAAAGATACTCGGGCAGCTCAAGAATAAGAAGTATTTCAAAGATTTTAGGAAAAACAACATTTTGCTTACAAAGCAGAAGATAATGGGTTCTGTTTCCGGGGATATCCTGATTACGCAGGCAATAGCCAATATCGACGAGATTGATAAGGCAGCAAACATCCTTGCAAAGAGGCTCAGGGAATGGTATTCTTATTATCTTCCTGAGTTCTCAAGAACAATCCAGAGCCATGAAAAATTTGCAGAGCTGATAATAAAGAAGACAAAAGACCAGCTTCTCAAGGAAATAGACGTCAGGAAAGAAGAGTCAATGGGTTCAGAGTTCTCAAAGCATGACCTAAGGCCGATAATGGCGCTTGCTGAAAGGCTAGAAAACCTGTACCAGCTTAAGGCAGAGCAGAAAGACTACCTTGAGAGCATCATGAAAAAGATATGCCCTAACCTTCTTGAGGTTGCAGGGGCACTGATAGGCGCAAAGCTGATAGAGCACGCAGGCTCATTAAAGCATCTTACAGAGATTCCAGCTTCCACAATCCAGCTTCTTGGGGCAGAAAAAGCCTTGTTTAGGCATATGAAGACAGGAGCAAGGCCTCCAAAGTACGGGCTAATCTTTGCGCACCCCTTAGTTGCTCAGGCAAAGAAGGCTGAACAGGGCAAAGTCGCAAGAGGTTTAGCAGACAAGATAAGCATAGCAATCAAGGTTGATCATTTCAAAGGAGAGTTTGTAGGAACCCAACTGAGAGAACAGCTGGAGAAAAAGTTCAAGAAAATAAAATGAAAGTAGAAA
>CAYUUH010000203.1:0-2278 GCA_964447855.1 uncultured Methanosarcinales archaeon
TAATCCGACTACTGGTTCATATCAAATAGGCCCTTATACTCTTCTTGGGTATATCGGGGAGGGAGCACATAGCGTTATATTTGAAGCATCGCATCCTGAAAGTTCTAGACCTTTAGCCTTAAAATTATTCGGTTTTGGAAAACCAATAGATTCTATAGTACCTCCTGAGGACAGTAATCATGATAGGGTTGATACCTGGATTGCGGATTTGAATGAAGGTTGGCACCCATACGGCTTAGGTGGTATTCCTCCAGCATGCACCTCAGTCGAAAGGGCTCGAGTAGGAATGATATTAAACGAAAGGAAGATTCACGGAATACTAGGAGAACATAGGAATATTGTAAGTTTTAAAGGTGAAGGAGATTATGGATTAACTGTCAGGACGAGACAATCAGAAGATGAGGCTGTTTTAATGTATAATGTATACGAGAAGATAAACTCAATACCTCCCTCCTTCCTTCATTCAGGAAGACTGAGCATGGAACACATATTGTTAATTATGCTTGGTGCTGCAAATGCAGGTGCATACTCTCATGAAAAACAAGTCATACATGCAGACTTTAAACCAGACAATCTCCTTGTTCATGCTAATTCTTACGAGACAAAGCTTGCTGATTTTGGTATAGCACTATATCTTCCAGATGCTTCTGAAGCTGACTTAGAAACAATCAGTGGCTCTCCTATGTATATGAGTCCAGAACATGGCCTTGGAGGTCTCAATTATAAGTCTGATGTTTATTCATTGGGCTCTGCAATGTTCCATATAATCACAGGACTTTACCCAGCAGGGGAACCATCTGATACAGATATTCAAGTCTGTATCAAAATAGCTAATGGGCAAACTATTGTATCTGAAACTGATATTTTGGAAGTCAGACCAGACACTCCAGTTAGGCTTGCTAAACTCATCAAGAAAGAGATGCATGCGGAAAATCCTGAAGACAGGCCAACGATGAAAGAAGTAGCGTCAGAATTAAGCGCGATAATTGGATAACAGAAAAAGTTATATACTCTAGTTATCATATTCTTATTAAAACGAAAAAAATAATTTTTTTAAGGTGGTTTTTGCTGTTCTTGTGCTTGTTTTCACTAGTTTCAGCTGTTTCTGCTTTGCCTTATGCTTCTTACAGGGCTGACTTTACGATTGTTGAAAGAAAAGTGGTCGCAAATATAATCACTACATTCGAGAAGCCGGAATCTGGTTTTTTTTATTTTCCGCTGCCAGCAGATGTATCCACAATAGACCTTTACCTTGATGACTCTGCTGCAGAGCCAGTGATTGAGGAAGGCAGCTTAAAGATTCTTTTGAGAAACACCAAGGAAGTAGGCGTTAAGTATGTTTCAAAGGAGTTCCTTGACAAGAACAATTTCTTGGTCAACTTTAAGGCTCCTGATACTATAAAGAGCCTCACAGTACAGGTAACTCTCCCTGAAAAGGCGTCATTAAGAAAGCCGATAAGGCAGGGTCAGATTACATCAGCCTCAATTCATCCGATGCCTGAGCAAGCTTTAACTGATGGAAGAAGCATGATATTCATATGGGAAAGAAGCAACTTAAACAAGGATGATGAGCTTTCAGTTTTTGTACAGTATAAGCCAGCAGGCCCAACTGTGTGGACAGTTGTATGGATAATCTTAGCCCTGTTAGCCTTGTATTTTGGCTACAATTACCTTAAAGATTTGAAGCTGAAAAACCTTATTCCAAGGCTCAAAAAAGAGACAAAAATGCATAAAGAGGATCCAGTCGAAAAGGAGCTTGAGTTCTTAAAACACTTAAAAGAGGATGAACAGCAGATAATCAGGATTTTGAAGCAGAAAGAAGGTCAATGCGACCAAGGAACTCTAAGGGTAATAACTGATTTCTCAAAAGCTCACCTATCGAGGCTTCTTTCAGAATTAGAGTCAAGAAAAGTGATTCATAAGGAAAAACAAGGCAAAAAGAACCTTGTTTTCCTAAAAGGAAAGTGATGGAACAGTCTGGAACAATCAGGACTATTTCTTTAGCTCTATAAACCAATCAGAGTATACGTTCCGTTAACAGAATATAAGTAGTTTGCCGATATATAGTATTACTATGGGCAGCTCAGAAAATCAAGGTAATAATAGGAGAGGATACCTAGCAAGTGTCTTAGCTGAGGAACTTACTGTAGATGAAGTTGTGGCACAAAATTTGTCTACACCCCCCGTACATAAAGCAGGCCCTGGGAAGGGTTCTTTCGATGCTGAGGGTACTAATGGAGTAACCCCTCTTGAGACTTCTGGAATGGGCCCTTCAGAT
>CAYUUH010000204.1:0-2271 GCA_964447855.1 uncultured Methanosarcinales archaeon
GAGCCAGAAGGAAGCAAACAGGAAGAACAAGGAGCTTTTATTGAAAATGAAGCAGAAGAACCTGACACAGCTCAAGACACAGAAAATCAGAGAACAACCAAGATGGTCCGGTTCCTTAATTCAGTGCCAAAATTTGTAGGAAAAGAGCTCGAAGAATACGGCCCATTTGAAGAGGAAGATGTTGCAAATATCCCTGCAGAGATAGCAGATATCCTTATAAGCAAGAACAAGGCTGAAGAGATTACAGAAGAGTATGAAGGCTAAAATCACTGTTTTCTAAGGTTCTAAATTACTCTGTAATTTAGAAACCTTTTTAAATAGCCTGAAGTTTCTAGAGGTCATGAAATTACCAAAATTAAAGAAGAGATACTGTCCTTATTGCAAAAAGCATACCGAGCATAAGGTTACTCAGAATAAGAAAGGCCAAGCAAGCAGCTTGACCTATGGTTCTAAAGTAAGAGCCAGGCTTAGGGGTAAAGCCCGAGGAAAGGGAAACATGGGCAGGTACTCAAAGCCAGCTATAAGCAAGTTCAAGATGACTGGAAAGAAGACCAGCAAGAAAGTAGACTTAAGGTTCACATGCAGCGTATGCAAAAAGACCCATGTCCAGAGGCAGGGTTTCAGAGCAAGGAAGGTGGAGTTCAAATGAAAGTAAGAGAACCTTCAAGCAAGTTCATAAAAGTAAGATGTCCTAAATGCAAGAATGAGCAGATTGTATTTGGAAAGGCAAACACTCAGGTCTGCTGCCTTGTCTGCGGTAAAGTACTTGCTGACCCAACAGGTGGCAAGAGCAAGGTTAAGGCAAGGATATTGGAAGTTCTGGAATAGTTTCTTACTGTGTAAGGAATTAAAGACCAAAAATGCTGTTAAAAAAGAAAGGATTCCCTGAAGAAGAAGAAATCGTAATGTGTACAGTTACGAAGATACACTTTCATTCTGTTTTTGTCAATCTTGATGAATACGGCAGGTCAGGGCTTGTCCATATTTCTGAAGTTTCTCCTGGAAGAATAAGGAACTTAAGGGATTTTGTTGTAGAGGGAAAGAAAATAGTCTGCAAGGTCCTGAGGGTTGACCAGGAAAAAGGGCATATCGACCTTTCGCTAAGGAGAGTGACTGAAGGCCAGAAGAGGGTCAAAGTCAATGATGTAAAACAGGAGCAAAAGGCTGAGAAAATAATTGAGTTTGTTGCAAAGAGCCTGAAAACAGATGTTGCTGCATTATACGGCCAAGTTTCTGAAAAGTTTCTTGATAAATATAATGGATTGTACCATGCATTTGAAGAAGTTGTGAAGGATGAAAAAGTTCTGAAAGATGCAGGGCTTCCTGAGAAGATAGTCAAGCCGCTTATAGAAGTTATCAAACAGAGAATCAAAGAGCCAGAGGTTGAGATTGGCGGTGAATTAAGCTTAAAGACCTATGCTCCTAAAGGAATAGAAATAATTAAGGAAGCTATAAAAAAGGCAGATATAGACGAGAAAGTAACCATCTCCTACGAAGGCGGCGGGAAATACAAGGTGATGGTAAAGGCTCCTGATTACAAGAAGGCTGAAAAGCTTCTTGATGAGGCAACGAAGAATGCCATTGAATTCATGGAAAAACATGATGGTGAAGGAAGCTTTGCCAGAGCAGAATGAAAAAGCTCCTTAAGTGCCCTGAATGTCACATTTACACCATGAAAGGCCAATGCCCGAAGTGCGGCAAGCCTTCCATAATCTCCAAGCCGGCAAAGTTCAGTCCAAAAGACCCTTACGGCGAATATAGGAGACAGGCAAAAAAAGAGATGTTGGAAAAAGAGGCCAGATAATTATGGGCGTGTGGAATTTTGAGTTGATAGGCAAGAAACCAAAACTGAAAAATCCCGTACTTATAGAGGGTCTGCCAGGCATAGGGAATGTCGGCAAGGTTGCTGTTGATTTTCTGATAGATGAGCTAAAGGCAAAGAAGCTTTATGACATAAGCTCCTACACTTTCCCGCACTCCGTCTTTGTTAATGAAGACAATCTTGTTGAGCTGCCGAAGATTGAAATCTATTACAAGCAGTTTAATGACAAGAGAAACGATATCCTTTTCCTTGCAGGGGATATACAGCCAATTGACGAAGAAAGTTCATATGAGTTTTCTGACATGGTCCTTGACCTGTTTGAGAAGTTTGGAGGAAAAGATATAGTAACTCTGGGCGGAATCGGGCTTTCTGAAGTTCCAAAGCACCCGAAACTGTACTGCACAGGAAGCTCAAAGGAAGTCATAAAGAAATATAAGAAAGATGCAAAT
>CAYUUH010000205.1:0-2264 GCA_964447855.1 uncultured Methanosarcinales archaeon
GAAATAATAAACAAATCCCACTGAATCATCATAAGTCAAAGCAGCATCCTTGTTATAGATATAAATCGGAGTGTCCATCCTAAGCTTGTCTCTCCTTACTGATGCACCTTGGAGTTCTGCCTGCCAGGCCTTTTTGTAGTCTGGGTTCCCTACAATTTCTATTGCTTCTTCTAATGGGATGTTTGGGCCAAGAGTTCCAAGTTTCTGTACTGCCCTGAAATCCTTAGTTGTTGCAAGAGCTACCCTTGCATTCACTCCGTCGAATGCTGTGTAGGTTATCCAATAAGTATCCGCAAAATAAGAAATTCTTGGGTCTTCACAGCCCATTATTTCATATTCTTCTCCAGGGGCAATAAGAACTTCGCTCTTTTTACCTAGTTTAGTCGGGCTTACGAGCGCCCTCAGCATTATTACTGATCTTTCATTACCTCTCTCTAAAAGTTCCGGAACATTATTTCTCCTTACGGACCTATATAAAAAAGGCTTAGGATGCATCTCAAATGTGCCTTCTGTAATAAGGGCAGGATTGAGAACGGCAAGCTCTTCAATGCTTTCATCTGGTTCAAGCAGAATCACTTGTTTGCCTGGATTAGGAATTTGGTCAGGGATACTATCCAAGAATTTTCTGGAATGGGCCAACACTGCCTCTAAAGAGCCTGCCTCATAAACTTCTCCTTCCCTATCTCCAAAGGGCTGGTTTATCGTTTGAGTCACCTAAGGTCGGTGTGGCAAAGTTAAACTAAAGCCTCAATATACAATTATGTATACTAAGTGATACTTCTGGGAATCAGTATATAAAAACTTTTCTATTTTATCCCCTTACCACGCCCCTTTTTTATTATAGTTTATATAAATTAAATAATTCATTCAGAATTAGAGTATATAATTTCTGTGTTAGAATAATAACAAAAAAAGGATTGATTACTTTATCCTTGACGGATATAATCCTTTTCTTGGAGTCCTGTGGCGTGTTTGCTTTCCAAACTTCTTTTCTATCTGCCTTTCAATCTCCCTAAGGGATTTGCTCAATGCTTGCTGTGCGCCCCAGCCCTTTTCTTCAGAATGGAACCTGCCTTTATCCGTTGTGAAATTAACCTTACAGAAAATCTGCCTTTTGTTGCGGGTTTTCTCCCTATTAAGAAGGATATACAAATACAGATGGCCTTCGTTAAACTTAGGCTCGCAGTTTTTGACAAATGCCTGTAAGTCAGCTGAGACAGCTGATTTTTCCATTGCATCGAGCTCACCAAGCTCACCTGCTGCCTGGATAAAGAACTTCTGAACAGGCGGCTTGACCAATGAAGCTATTGACTCTAGTAGGTCTTTTTTTGTAACGATGCCGCCAATCCTTCCTTTGTTATCTGTAACAATTACTGCAGTGATATCATTCTTAATCATCTTCTTCACAACAGCTTTTACCTTCTCCTTTATTGAGCAAGAAATAATTGATGTTGACATTATTCCCTTAACGGGGAATTTGATATACTCCATCCTCTCCCCTGAACCGGCTCCGCTCCTGTGCTCCTTAACTTTAGGCTGTAGGAACTTAACGGCAATATTATGCATTGTAACTATGCCGAGCAACTTCCCATGGTCAACAATAGGTGCTCTTGATATATTCTTTTCCCTGAAAAGGTTTAGTGCCTTGCCTACCGTGTCTTGAGGAGCTAGTAAGTAAGGTTCCCTAGTAACATATTTCTCAACTGGCTCATTGCCGAAATTTGTCTTTACAACCTTATCCAAGATATCTACATCTCTTATTATCCCCTTGACCTTGCCCCTTTCTAGGATTGGCAGGTACTTTAGCTCATTCTCAATCATCAGTCTTGTTGCTTCAGTTATAGCAGTATCAGAAGGTATAATCGGTGCTCTCCTCATAATCTTGGCAACAACTTCGCTTATCTTTGCTTCGGTCTGGAAATTGGTACGCACAATGTCACGCTCAGTGATGAGCCCCTTGTAATTGTTTTTGCTGTCAAGAACCACGAGAAGATATGGCTTGGGAGTTATTGACGTAAACTTCCCAAGAGCCTTAGATACATGCTCAGTCTCACTTATAGTACTAAACTTATCTGAAATAATATCTGAAACAAGAATTGCTTTAACCATCTAATCACCTCACCTTAAATTAGCGTAATCCAGATTTATAAATCTTTGTTTTTCTTCTTTTTTATCGTCTTAATATCCTCTTCTTTTACATATCTTTCATGGACAGGAATGTCACTGTCATCAAACTCCATTCCATCTTCAGCCTGCTTTCTTAG
>CAYUUH010000206.1:0-2256 GCA_964447855.1 uncultured Methanosarcinales archaeon
TGCCCCTAATGACATGAAGTTCAGGATACAGAAGATAATACCAGACCATATCAATATCAGTGATGGCGAGAAGAATGCCCTTAAGGCCCTTGCAAAAGCTCTTAAGGAAAACGAATTTGATGAGAAAGGGCTGTTTGACAAGATTTATGAGATTTGCAAAGAGGCTGGGATTGAAAATAAAGCGTTCTTCAGGGCTGCATATCTTGTGCTTATCGAGAAGGAAAAAGGCCCAAAGCTTGCGCCGTTCATACTCACTATCGGCAAGGAAAGAGTCATTGAATTGTTTGATTCGCTATAATTTGTTCTTATAGTAACACAATGTATTTAAATAGCAATTTAATCTCGAGGAGGGGCGCAGATGATAATCTGCAGCTGATACAAAGAACTGATTGACAGGTGAAATAAATGATTGTAATGAAATTTGGCGGTAGCTCTGTTGCAAACGCACAGAAAATCAGGGAAGTTGCTGATATCGTTAAAGCAAGGCTCGACCAGAATCCAGTTGTAGTACTAAGCGCTGTTAAAGGTGTCACAGACAACCTTATAAGGTCATTGGCTGAAAGCCTGCAGGGAAAGTTTGACTCTTACAAGGAGATTGAAGCAAAGCACAGGGAAATAATAGGTGACCTCGGAATAGACAAGCATACAGTTGATGCAGAACTGGATGAGCTAAAAAAGGCGCTGGAAGTAAACTCGAAAGTAAAGGAAAACGAGCCAAAGATATTAGATTACATCTCGTTCTTCGGAGAAAGGATGAGCACAAAGCTTTTGGCAGCGCAGCTCACTAAGATTGGCATAAAATCAGAAGCCTATGTCTCAGGAGACACCGGGCTTATCACTGACTCAAGGTTTGGAGATGCAAATTTCCTTGAGAGCTCTTACAAAAAGATGAACGATTTTGTCTCGAAGCTTGATGTGCTTCCAGTGATAACTGGGTTTGGAGGAAAGGACGAAAACGGAGAATACACTACTTTTAACAGGGGCGGAAGCGACTATGTTGCATCTTTATACGGAGCAGCGCTTGAATCTGAAGAAATCCAGATTTGGACTGATGTCAACGGAGTGATGACCTCAGACCCGAGAGTTGTGAAAGAGGCAAAGAGCATTCCGACAATAAGCTTTGCAGAAGCCTCTGAGCTTGCTTTCTTCGGGGCAAAGGTGCTTCACCCAAAGACGATAATCCCTGCGATGGACAAAAACATCCCAGTCAAGGTTCTTAACACTTACGAGCCAGACCATCCTGGAACAACTATTTTGAACAAGGCAGAGAAATCAAAGGAAGTTATCAAGGCGATAGCATGCAAAAAGAACGTGCTTTTGGTAAGCATCGTATCTACAAGGATGATTGGAGCCCATGGTTTCCTTGCCAGGGTCTTTGACATATTCGAAGACCACGCAAAGAGCGTTGACATGATTTCAACATCAGAGGCAAGCATATCTCTCACAGTTGACAATGCAGACGAGATTGATGAGATTGTTGAAGAGCTGAAAGAAGTCGCAGAAGTAAGTGTAGAAAAGGGCAAGGCAATTGTCTGCATAGTTGGAGAGGGAATGTATCATGTCCCTGGAATAGCCGGAAGGACATTCACAGCACTTGGCAAGTCTGGAATAAGCATAGAGATGATCTCCCAGGGAGCTTCAGAAATCAATATTAGCTTTATAGTTGATAATTTGCATGCTGACAAGGCAGTCCAGGCATTGCATAAGGAGTACTTTGAATAGGTTTCCTTTATTTATTAATTTAGCCAAGGAAACTTAAAGCACTCTGTATTGTACAATGAATAGTCTGCTTTGCCGTTTACAACAAATGTCTTTATTTTATTTCCTTTTAAGAACTTCTTTGCAGCCCTTAGTGTTTTTCCAGTCCTTGACACATCATCAACCAGAAGAATGCTTTTGTTCTCATATTTCCTGCAAAGCTTTTTCATAAGCTTTGGAGAATTATATCTTGGAACGTGTTTATCATCCCTATAGTTGATGTCGATTGTTTCTACATTTAGCTTGAGCATCTTTGAAAGAATTTTAGCAGGGTGGATTCCCCCTCTGTTTATTGCTATAATCAGGTCAAACTCTGGAAATTTTATCTTGGTTATCTTGCCTACAATCTCTTTTTTCGTAACTCTTCTTATTGGTTTTATTTTAGAATTTATCATTTGGCTCACAAACACATTCACAACCAGTTGTGATATAGGTTGCGTTTCAATTATTTATTATTCAATATCAAAGACAATGACAAACAAATAATGTTAACAAAAA
>CAYUUH010000207.1:0-2256 GCA_964447855.1 uncultured Methanosarcinales archaeon
GAGAGCTTTTTGGCTAGTGTAGTGTCTCCATGTATGTCGCCGGCTGCAAGTATCCTCATACTCCTCTAGAATGAGTTGCCTTATAAAAACCTATCTCTTCTTTCTTTCTGTCTTTCCCTTAGTCAGGTCAATAATCTCAGAAGGGCTTGCCTTTTTCTCGTCCTCATAAACTATAAAGTCAACCCTGTTCTTTATCTGAGAGTCAAGATTATCTATGCTTGTCATGAAGTTTCCGCCTGTGATATTTGCAGATGTAGTTATAACCGGACCTCCGAACTCTTCGACAAATTTTGTGAACCAGTGGTCAGGTATCCTTACACCAAGGCTTTCCATACCAAGGTTTACGCTTTTTGCAATGCACTCCCTATTCTTTAGCTTTAGGATTAGTGTATATGGTCCTGGAAGCTTTTCAAGCCATTCCTCGCCTTCATCACTAATCTCGCAGTTATTCCTTATCCATTCTTTTGACGGAGCAATAACTGAGAATGGATTGTCCTTTCTCTGTTTTATCTCCCTTACCTTATTTACAGCCTCTTCGCTTTCAGCGTTGCAGCCTAAGCCATAGATTGTGTCTGTAGGGTGTATAAATACAGCGCCATTCATAATCTTCTTGAAAAGAAACAGCCTTTCCATCAGGAACTCTTCTTTAGTTAAGATTCTCATGATGGGTAGGAAAAAATAAATTGTTTTTAAACCTTATGCTGATAGGTATCCTGACATAAACCCTTCTTCCCAGCCTGAAAGCTGGTCATCATCGATATAGTCTTCTACACCCTCGGATGTGTATATATCTTTTTCAGTTTCTTCTTCCATTTTTATCACCCTCTTTCTGGCAAGCTATATGCTTGTCCACTGGTCTGAAAATTGCATGTCAAATGAGCTGGTGGCTTTGACGCTAAGGTCCCTTATCTGCCTGTAAAACAGGTCTTTGATAGTCTCCAAACTAGTATCGTTTCCGTCCATTCTGATTCACCTCAGTTTTTTTGAGAGTGCTGGAAGCTTGCTTCCATAATCTCAGATTCGTGGATTAATAAGGTAGGGCAGGAAGGGGAGGTGCTGTGGAGAAGCTTTCCTGCCCGCTTATCATAACCACATAGACTAGAATGGTCTAACCCCTTTATATATCTCATCCGGGCACCTGTCCAGTGTCCAGTGGCAGTAAAAATAGGAATTATCGGTTTAGCTGAGCTATAGCTTAAGAATTATAAACCTAGGAATAAATCAATGTTCCGGCAACAACTGCCATATTCGTCATAAGCCATAAGGTATAGCTTATTATTATCGGCTTCTCTTTGTGGACCCATCCGTAGATTATCCAGGGGATATCAAAGAAAGCAAAAAGCGAGAATGTAAGCGCAGAAACTCCTGCTGCAGTCTTAAGCGTGAATATCTTAAATATCTGGGGAAAATTGACAAGGGGACCTATCACAGCAACCACAAGAAGAAAATTATCAAGAAATCTTACTCCTGCATGAGGATGAGGAAACTCCTCAAAATCTTTGCGGAAGTTTTGTTCCTCCTTCCTTTTTCGCATATGATGTATCCCGAATCTCATAATATAATCTCAGGATTGCTCATTTATATATTTATCCCAAATTTTAAATATGCCAGGAAAACAATCCATCTCATGAAGAGGGTCCACATCATAGTCACAGGCAGAGTACAGGGCGTCTACTTTAGGGCAAACACCTGCAGGGAAGGAAGAAGGCTCGGCATTAACGGATGGGTAAGGAACCTGGAGTCTGACAAAGTAGAGGTTCTTGCCGAGGGAGATGATGAAAGAATCAGGAACCTCGTGAAATACTGCCATCGCGGGCCTGAGGCTGCAAGGGTAGATGATATAAAGGTTGAATATGAAGAGCCAAAAGAAGATCTTGAGCCGTTCAGCATAAGGTACTGAGCAAGTTATCTAGAAATCACTTAATTTTTTCTCAACATCCTTGAACTTGACAATTGTCGTGTTGCCCTCAGCTCCGCCTTCAGTCTTGTCAACACTGACAAACTTTCCATCCTGCAGCTTCTTTATCTTTCGCTGGAATGTCTTGTAAGATGCAGCACCGTCAGATGTCTTGTATATATCAAAGAGCTCCCCAATCTTCTTGCCTGAGTTGTCTTTCACGATATTAAGGATTGCCCGTTCATCATCTGTAAGGTCACTGTCTTTCTTGACGCTGAAATCATCCATCCTGGATATTGCAGACTCGACATGCTCAATTATAATCTTTCTTGAGGACTTTGCTTCAGCTTCTTCTGCAG
>CAYUUH010000208.1:0-2253 GCA_964447855.1 uncultured Methanosarcinales archaeon
TTATAGTCTGCCAATTTCCAGCCTCCTATGATTGATTATATTAAGCAGGTATATAAACCTTGCTGTGATTTACTACAATGCAGGGATAAATTATCTCATAACTCTGTTCCTGCACTGGTCTTTGCCTTCATGCAGTTTTGAGCCTGCTTCATCAAGTATGCAAAACCTTGCATAAGCAGATGCAAGCTCAAGACTGCCCCCTATGATTTTAGCAATCTTATCAACACTAGTATTTTCCATGGGCACACCTGCAAACCTGTCTGCATACTGGCCGTTCTTTTCCAGGAAGGCCTCAGCCATCATCTTCCCTGATTTGTCTTTCATCCTGTAAAAAGGAGTCATATACTGGGTAACAGTTAGCCCGGCAGGCTTATATGCAACTCCGACACTAACAGTTAATTTCTGCTTGCCCACATACTTTTGTTCGTCTGGCAGGCTTGATTCCTTTTCAAAGTCATTCTTCTTTGCAGCCCTCTTTATCACATAAGGCTTTAACGCAGGCTTATCCGCCAAGTATTGAGATATAGTAATATGTTCAAATGTCAGGCTCTTTCTCTCCTCTGGCTTCAGGAACTTGTATTCTGCAGCAAGGACAGGCTCCCCTCCCTTAAGGTATCTTCCTACTGTAAAGTAAAGCCCCAACTCGGTCTGCTCAACTGCCTCCCTTATTGATTCTGCCACTGCTACTCCAGCATCAACGCCTGTCTCAGGCATAAAAACGCACAGCTCGTCTCCGCCATACCTCGCGCAGACATCAGTGCCCCTTGAATTTTTCCTGACAGCATCAGCAACTATCTGCAGTATCTTGTCTCCAGTAGTATAATCCCAGACATCGTTGTACTGCTTGAACTGGTCTGCATCAACGAAAAGAAGCACATAGCTGAAATTATTCTTGAATGCTGTAAGTATATCTTCTTCCATCCTGTCAAAAAGAAACTTCCTCTCGTGGAGCCCGAATGAGCCAACAGCAGATAATGAGCTTATTGAGTTTATCATCGCAGGCTCAAGAGCAACTATCCATGATAAGTCATCAAAATCAAAGTTTCCTTTCCTCTTCCCGCCAACATAGACAAGGCCGTTTTTAACTCTACCAAGGTCAACAGGGACTAAAAGATCCTTGTGCTCTCCCCCAAATAGTGCATTAACCAGCGTAGCAAGATCTATATTGTTTGTTAAGAGTGGCTTTGCCTCCTGGCTTTCTACAATACGATAAACATCTCTAGTAGTCATCTGGAATCTTCCGTGTGCCGCTGTAGGCTCCGGAACATAAACAAATGCCTTAGAAGCTCCGACGTTGGTTGCTATTGCCTCTGTCACTGCAGCAAGCCTTCCCTGAAGCCCTAATTGGGGAGAGTTAATCCTGTTTGCAATCTCATATAGTTCCCTGTATTTAGAATCAGCCAACTCGTGCTCAAGTGTTCTCCTGATTAGCTTTGTCTCGTTGCGCTCTAAAGGCGGGCTCATTTTGTATCCTCTAAAAATGAATTGATAGCATACTCTATAAGATGGGACTTGCTCCTAAACAGATTAGAAGACTTAAGTTTCTCCCTCAGCCTCAGAATTGTCTCCTCGCTTACTGATATGCTTATTTTATGCTTCATCACAGTAGCAAGAAGTATTACTTATATATAAGCCTTTCTGTTTATGACTACTAAATAGTAGTTACATAGTATTAGCGAGAAAAGGTTTATATACGGAGTTGAATAAACTAACACCTAATGCCCCTGTAGTCTAACGGATCAGAATTCAAGGTTGCGGTCCTTGAGGTCGGGGTTCAATTCCCCGCAGGGGCGTATAATTTAGTTTAAGCAGCTTTTTTCTCCGCAAGCTTGTCAAGAACTTTTCCATAAAGCGCAGTATAATCTCTGCATAATATTCCTGCAGCTTCCATTGCAAACCCCACAATGGTTCCGGTATGCTTTGGGTTTAATATAGAACCCATCCCTGCCTCATAAAATTTCCTGATTGGAACGTCACCAAACTCTTTAACATCCTTAAGGCTAAGAGCCTTTGCCAAAGAATCCAGCCCTTCAGGAGGCAATCGAACTCCTTCTGGCTTTGTTTCTACGCCAATTGATTGGGCTAATTCCCTAAGCTTATCATAAGACACTAAAAGATTGCCAGTCATGCCTGATATATCTTTCCATTTTTTGCAGGAGTCATTTGCAAATAAAGAATAATCTGATATGGCAAACTCAAAAAGTACTGAAGCATAGCCTAAAACTAAGTCCGGCCTTGATTTGTCTTTCAATT
>CAYUUH010000209.1:0-277 GCA_964447855.1 uncultured Methanosarcinales archaeon
ATATTGCAAGCAAAGGAAGTTCCTTGTCCGAGTCTTCAAAGATAAATAAGAAGATATTCTCTACCCTTAATGCAGAAGGAATAGAAGCTGATGATGCACTAAACTATCAGGAAAGGCTTCTTAGGTCAATTATTCCAGCAGGAACTGACTATCTTCCAGAAAGCCAGATAATGGTCCCTGGACCTGCAGCTTCAGCTAGCTTCCCATTTTCAGCATCATATTATGACCCCGATAATGGGGAAGGAGTTCTGCTTGGATTTAACAGAAATGGAATCCC
>CAYUUH010000209.1:287-2201 GCA_964447855.1 uncultured Methanosarcinales archaeon
ATCTTACCTCTCAAAGGCATTTATCCTGCAGGATCAGCTTGTTTCAGGAACTAAAGTGTTTGTGCTTGATCCAGAGAGGGAATATGTAAAGCTTGCAAAGAACATCCCAGGTTCACAGATAATATCTTTAGATAATAATTCAAAAACGATCCCTAATGTGCTGGATTTAATGGGCACTAAGCTTACAGATAAGCTTGCATCATTAACAACAGTATTCAACGTGCTATTGGATGGTGTAACAGATGTGCAAAGGCCCTTGCTTGAGGACGCCCTTATAGAGGTTTACCGCAGAAAAGGCATCAGGGAGGATGATGAAAAGAGCTGGAAAAAAAGAGCTCCAAGGCTTTCTGACTTATATAAGGTTCTCCAAGACAGAAAAAAGAAAGCCACCACTGGCAAGATAAGGGCTGATTATGAGATACTCCTTGCAAAACTTGGAAGGTACACAAAAGGAATATTCAAATTTATGGACAAATCAGGCAACATAAACACAGATTCAGAGTTTATAGTGTTTGAGTTTAAGAACATGACTGAAGAAGTGAGGCCTGTGCTTATACTGGCTCTTCTTGAGTTTATAAAAACAAAGTTCAACACAGATGATGATAGGAAAATGCTTGTGCTTGATGAAGCATGGAGGATGCTTAAGAGCAAGTATGAGGCCGAGTATATAGAAGGATTTGCAAGGACTTTCAGAAAAAGAAACGGCGGCTTATTGCTTATAACTCAAAGTGTTGAAGAGCTTAAGGAAAGTCCTGAAGGAAAAGCAGTTCTTGCTAACACTTCATTTAGGTATGTGCTGCTTACTGAGAAAGTAGTTCTTGACGAGACTTGCAAGCTTTTTGGGCTAAACGATTCTGAGAAAAAAGTAATAGGTAATGCTTCAAGAGGCCAGGGAATCCTTGTATGGGGCGACAGTCATTATGAGGTAAATGTTCACGTTGACCCAGAGACTCATAAAACAATAACAACTAATCCTGAAGAGCTTAGGAAGATTAAACAGGAGGGTGTATCCGAAAGTAGCGATAAATCTAAGAAAGCTAAGCTAAAGAGAAGTAAAATCAAGAAGATTATAAGCAGATCGATAAAAAAGATAGCTAAGAAATCTAATAAATCAATATTGAAGGATAAATCTCGAAGGAAAAAGCATTAGTTTACTTCTAAATCCCCTATAAAGAATCCAGCTAGCCTCATCCCAGGCATATTTTCTCCATTAACTAAAAAGGAAGGAATCCTCGTCGCACTATGATTATTTGCGAACTCAAGGTTATCGCTTATTTTCTCTTGCATTTCCCTTGAGTCTAGACAATTTTTGAATTCTGATAAATCAAGGCCTATTGCTTGCGCGTAATCTTTTAAGTCTAGTAAAGACAGCTTATCTTGATTTGCAAAGAGGAGATCATGATATTCCCAGAACTTTCCTTGTTTATGGGCACATTCCGCTGCCTCTGCAACAATCATGGCATCTTCATCAGCCTCCCGAGGAATACTCCTGAAAACAAACTTAATCTTTTTCTGTTCTGCAAGAATCCTCAGTTTCGGCACTGGAGGCTCCCATGATGCTCCGCCTTTTCTTAGGAAGTTGATTAGTTCCATATTTGTCCCTTCTACCGCTCCACAATAATTGTTTGTGAAATCTCCAAACTCAACAACAGTTATATTAGATTCCATGTCTCCAAGAAATGGAGGTTCTTTGCTCAGGTCAACATCAAATCCTGACTTCTCATCACGGATATTCCAAGTTATATTGCCCAGAGTAGCATTAACATTCAGTTCTGAGATACTAGTAGCAATAGAGAATAGTTGTTGTATGATTAATATGAGCAAGATTAAGTTAATCAATATTCCTTTGAAAGGAAACTTATTTGTTTTAACTCTTTTAATTTTAATCCCCCACCTGATGGATGAGAAGTTAAT
>CAYUUH010000210.1:0-2188 GCA_964447855.1 uncultured Methanosarcinales archaeon
TGAGAGATTATTTGAGGTTCAGGAACTCTTTCAATGGCCGGAGCCTGCTCAACAATCGAGGTATCTATCAGATTTGCATTCTCAAGCGCTGACTGCATTAAGTCGACAAGCTGCAGTTCAGTAATCTCTTGGAGATAATAGGAGTTTGACTTGTAGTAATCGCTGTCAACTTCCATTACCTGGCCGTAACTGCTCCTTGTAACCAATATTCCCTGTGAGTTTCTTGCCTGACCTGCTGTTTCTTCAGGACCGTCTGAGATTCCAAAGTCTATCAGCTTGAGTGTCTGTGTCTTCGGGTCATATATTATATTATTAGGATTCTTGATATCCTTGTGGATGATTCCGTTTGCATTAAGGAACTGAATCATGGCCTTGAAGTCCTGCCATGCCTTTTGCGTGACCTTGACATCCTTCTGATAGAACAAATCTTTCATACTTATCGGGTCCTGATTATTTTTAACATGGCCCTGCTGGTAGCTCTCGATATCACCTACCAGGTCAGTGTATATGGAATCGACATTTCTCCCGTCTGATGTCAATGCGATGCCCTGAAGCTTGACTAATCCAGGCAGATTCTTTCCTAGCCTGCTTGCGTAATCCAGTATCCTTGCTTCTTTCTTGAACTCCTGCCTTGACCTGGAGTTTGGCGTGTGCAGCCTCTTCCTTAGGAGATATCTACCATCCGTTGTTTTGACTATGTGCGCTTCTCCGTATGCGCCTGATGTTAGGGCTATTGGTGTGAATGAAGAGTCTAGTTCAGGGACTCCCATACTGTCTGAGATACTCTTGATTGAGCGCATCAATGAAACATCAAGCTTTGACCAGAACTCCTGGCTTGAGAGGTAATTATTTGGATTTTCAAAGAAGTCAGGAGCTACGCTCAGCAGCTTTCCTGTCTTTTCTGCTTCAACAAGCGCAGCATAGCTGATTCCTCTCTGCGCAAGCTTATCCTCAAATCCTTGTTCAAGGGCTTGAGTGTATCCTGCGTCTATTAGCGCGCTTGTAACTCTGGATTCAGCAGTCTCTACAGCAGCAGCTTCAGCAACAGCTGAGAACCTTGCCTGTTGTCCTATCAAGCCTTTAAGCAGGTCAGTCTCTGTCCCATCAGCGTTATAGAAACTTGCGCCCTGCACATTCATAATCAGATTACTCAAGTCATCTGCCCTGTGCAGCGCCAACAGCAAGTCACTATATCCTTCACCGGTTATGCTCTTTTCAAGTATTGCTTTTACTTCTGGGCTTAGCTGGCTGCTTATCTTGCTCATTAGGCTGTCAAGAGATGCTTGATCTTCTGAACTTAATGAAATACCTGCATTTTTCCTTGCCAGCAGGTCAACAAACTCCTCTTCCTGGCCAGCTATAGCTTTCCTTATTTTGGAGTTAGTTATAACCCCATGGTATAATTCATGCAAGTACAGCCTGTTTACAGCCTGTTCCCTTGTCAAGCCAGGGAACATCTGCTCAATCTTGTCAAAGTCAACACGGAACTCACCGCCAATCTCTGCACCAACAACTGTTCCGTCAGGAGCTCTGAGGAAGTTTACTGCCTCAGAGACAGGTTCTGAGATTCCAGCCCTGTTTCTTACATCTTCAATATAGGCAAGGAATGCAAAGCTGTTTGAGGACAATGCAAATCTTTCTTGAGCAGCTTCATCATTAAGAACTCCTGCAAGAGCAACTGCTTTTTGTTTGTTTGGAACTACACTTGCAGCAGGGCCGAGTATTGCTCTTATTTCTTCTATCTGGTCTTGAGATAGTCCTGTTTGAGCAGCTGGAACAGCAGCCTCAGCACCCTTGAATATACCTTGGCTTTGGAACAATTTTCTTACAGTGTCAGTCAAGTGCTCTCTTTCGTTTGTTGCAGCCCTTCCTAAATCACCTTCACTATACTTTGCCATTCCGAAGTCAATCAAATACATCTTTCCTGTTTTGGTGTCAATCAATATATTCTCAAGATTGTAAATATCATCATTCAGGACTCTAGCTTCATGTATGGAGTCAACCATCTTTACAAAGTCATCAAATGCTTCCTGGCTGACCAATCCCCTGTAATTCTGAGGGTTGCTCCTTATATCTCCAAGGCTGACTGCATTTTCAACCCTTGAAGTATAGATTCTCTGTCCGTTTTCAGAAACTCCTTCTAATGTGGCAATACAACATCCTTCAAGACCTCTTCTTTGCAGGTAAT
>CAYUUH010000211.1:0-2172 GCA_964447855.1 uncultured Methanosarcinales archaeon
TTACTAGGCGGAAAGAGAAGTAAAGAATGGAAGATGAGTAGCAAAGCTGTTTAATGCTTGCAGAAATACAACTCAGTCTTTAGATATTAACTGCATTATCCAACCAATTAAAGCACCGATCAGGAAGTAAAGCATCAATCCTAGAAAAGTGTCAAGAACATAGAAAGAAGCACCTGCAAGATTTAACTTATAAGCTAAAAATACAAAAGGCAGAGTTGGGAACATCAAAAAAAATCCACAACCTTCCCCAAAATGAGTGCCAAACTTACATAACAATGTAAAATCTATAATTACAACAAGTAAAAAAAGTCCTGCTGTGACAATGCCTCCTTTCAACCAGGCTGGATAATTCTTCCATCCCATAATTAAAACTAAAATACATCACTATAAATATCTTTCTAAGGAGGAATTATTAGATATGATAACTCAAAAAAGTTAATTTAATCTTCTTTAGTTATTGTCATTCGTAAAAAAAAGTTTAATTAATAAAAAAAAGTCCTGGAAATTACTTCCCAGAACCTAACTGCGCTGCGGTCAGGCCTTTGCGCTGGACAATCTGCTGGACAACTCTTGCCTGCAGTTCTCCAGGGAGACGCTCGAAAGTCTGGTCAGCCAAACTGGAAATGCCTCTTCCGCCTGTTGCAGACCTTAAGTCAGAACTCCAGCCAAGCATTTCTGCCACGGGAAGCTTTGCCCTGATAACAGTCTGATGCTCCTGCTGTTCAAGCTCTAAAACCTGGCCTCTCTTGTTCATAACAAGCTTAGTAACCTCGCCAGTGTATTCAGTTGGCAGTTCAATCAGGTGAGTCTGCATTGGCTCGAACATGACGGGGTTAGCATTCATCATAGCATCCTTGATACCCTCTCTTACCATCGGGTAAACCTGTGCAGGGCCTCTGTGAATCGCATCCTCATGAAGCTTTGCATCAATTAAAGTTACCAGAATACCCCGGCATGGCTCACGAGCAAGAGGGCCGGCAGTCATAACCTGCTCGAAACCTTCCAGAATCAGCTCTATGGCTTCGTTCAACTGAACAATACCGCGAGTTGCGTCAAGGAACATGTTGCCATTAAAGATGTGCTTAACTGAAAGCGCCTTATCATTGCTCCATCCAACTGCAACAAGCGTGTCCCTCATATTAAGGTCTTTCTTCTTAACCCTTCCTTCGTTAAGCTCTCCCTTGTTAATGAGCTCAGCAACAGCAGGGTCTAAAGGCTCAACCTTAAAGTACAGCCTGTTATGCTTGTTAGGAGATTTTCCTTCAGCAGCTTCTGCGCAGGCCTTTGCAATGGTCTCACGATAAACAACAATCGGAGGAGTTGTCCTTATCTTAACACCCTTCTCTGTTACAATTCTGTTCTCGATAATCTCAAGGTGAAGCTCGCCCATGCCATGCATCAAGTTCTCGCCAGTCTCCTGGTTGATTTCAATCTTGACGCTAGGATCTTCCTTTGCAACCTTTTTCAAAACCTCAACAAGCTTTGACAAATCCTGAGGCTTGTCAGGCTTGATTGCCTTTGTGATAACCGGCTCGAAAATGTGACGCATCTCCTCAAAAGGATGCTCTGGCTCCACGGTAAAGGTATCGCCTGCCTGCGAAGAAACACCTGCAATAGCAAGAACATTGCCTGCAGGAACCTCGCCGATAAGCTCGTTCTTAATACCCTGGTACATGAAAACACTTGCAACACGCTGTTTAGACTTGCCCATGCTGGAATACAAGGTCATACCTTCCCTGATAGTGCCGCTGTACAATCTTCCTGCACTGATTTCCCTGCCTGACTTTAAGTCCATCAGAATACGGGTTATGACAAAACCAACCGGACCTTTAGGGTCACAGCTGATAAGAGACTTGCCAAACTCTGATTCCAAATCACCGTGCCAGATTTTAGGAATACGATAAACCTGCGCCTCCTTAGGATTAGGCAAATGCTTGATAACCATGTCAAGAATAACCTCGTGCAGAGGACAGTTCTTCCAGATATACTTTTCACGCTCTTCCTTTTCAAGCTCGTAAATCTTAAGGATGCTTGAAAAATTAACATCCTTCTTCTGCATGAAAGGAAGTGAAAGAGCCCAGTTATCACGAGCGCTGCCAAAAGCAACACTGCCATCCTGGATGTTAACTTTCCACTTCTGCTTGAAATCCCTCTCAGCAATAGCTTCAATCA
>CAYUUH010000212.1:0-2168 GCA_964447855.1 uncultured Methanosarcinales archaeon
TTCAATGAATCAACTTAATAAGAAGATAAAAGAAGTCCAAAAGAGGAATAAATAATCTTTTTCTAAACTGGGCTCAACAACTCCTATTTCTAAATATACATCCAAGTATAGAAACCTTTAAAACAAAACCCCTATTCCTGAACGTATGGTGACCTTAAATGAAATTAGATGTACACAAGAAAACAAGCCTTCTTCTAGGGTTATTTGTAGCAGCACTGATAATGTCCAATGTGCTTGGAGCAAAGATAACTGAATTTAGCGCTCCTAAGTTTATAGCAGCTCCCCTTAATGTCTTATTTCTTCCAGTGATATATGCACTAAAGCAGTTTTTAGTTATGATTGGAAGCACTAGAGTTATTCCTCTTGCGTTTTTTGACACAATAAGCGTGTCTGTTGGGATTCTTACTGTTCCGCTTATGTTCCTTATAACTGACATAGTTGAAGAAGTACATGGAAAAGACAAGGTAAAAGAGTTTATATTTGTCGGCGTAAGCTCAATGCTTGTGCTTATCCTGATAACTGCAATATCAGTTCATCTCCCTGCCTCGGCAAGGTCAATAAATGATGAGACCTACAGGAGCATATTCAACGTTACAATAAGGATGACCATAGCAAGCATACTTGCTTTCGTAATTGCCCAAACACACGACATGTGGTCATTTGACTTCTGGAAGAGAAAGACTGAAGGAAGGTTCTTATGGCTAAGGAACAATGCATCCACAATAGTAAGCCAGCTTATTGACAGCACAATCTTCATGTTTGTTGCTTTCTACAAGTCAGCCCCAATGTGGGATGCGATTTTCGTTATATCATTGATAGTGCCTTACTGGATATTCAAGATATTGTTTGCCTTGCTTGACACCCCGTTTGCTTATCTTGGAGTCAAGTGGATGAAAGGCACTGTTTATGATAAGAAGTTAGAAAAGAAAAATAAAAAAAGAAAGAAATAAGTTTTTTACTTATTCTTTTTAGGCTTTTTTGCTTTTGCTGTAGGCTCTACTGCATCTGAGTCTTCAGATTCAGTTTCTGCTTCAGGCTCTTCTGCATCTGAGTCTTCTGCTTCGTCTTCCTCAGCATCATCTCCAGATTTAACCTTTGCAGCCTTTTCCTTCTTAGCCTGAATCTTTACCTTTCCGCCCTCGCCAACAATCTGCCTGGCCTGGGTTTCCAAAGCATTAAGCTGCTCGTCAGTCAAGCCTGATTCAGCCTTTATCTTTATCTTTGTCTTGTCTTTCTTGGCCTGAACATTTATCTTTGCTTTAACTGCCGATGCCTGCAGTGAAGCAACAACTGCATTAAGCTCTGCCTGCTGCGCCTCTGAAAGCTGGCCCTTTGCCTTTAACTTGACTGCATTTACTGCCTGAACAGCCTCTTCGTGCTCTTCAAGCGCTGCTTCAAGCTCAAGCTCTGCAGTAAGCTCCTCGCCAATATCTCCATTTCCAAGGTCAGCTATCTCCTCGTTGACCTCGTCCATGATATCGTCGTGCTCTTCCTGGGCTTCTGCGGCTGCACCCATCTTTTTGGCAGCAATCATGGCCTGAACTTCAGCAAGCCTCTCAGCTGCATGTGCAAGGCCTTTCTTGGCTTTAGCTGATTTTCCTAGTGTCAGCTTAAGGCTTATTCTTTCCATTGCCCTCTCTAATCCATATAATGGGCTGTCAGGAGTTATTCCAGCTTCTTCTACAACCTCTTCAGGAAGGTCTACGATTGGCTCGTCAACTTCTTCCTCGTCTTCTTCCACAGCTTCATCTTCGTCAGCTGTTTCATCCTCTGCGCCGGTTTCTTCCTCGCTGGTTTCATCTTCTGTCGCTTCGTCTGTCAATTCTTCCTCAGCTTCAGCATCTGTTGTCTCTTCAACCTCTTCGGTTGTGTCTTCACCAGCATCTCCTGTTGCATCTTCAGATGCATCATCTACTGGCTCATCCGCAGTTTCATCTGCGTCTTCTGTTACCACATATGTGGTCATCTCGCCTTCTGTTTCCTGAGCAAGTGCAATTGGCCAAACCAAAAGCATTGCAACCAAAAACAGCAATATTGCTTTTTTCATCTTCCCACCTCCGATGGGTTTTTTATTTATTCACTCAAAGTCCTCAAGGAAAGTAACATAAAACTCGAGGTCCTTTGTGGTGCTGTTCTTTTTCAAATTTTGGCATATCTCCGACTCTTGA
>CAYUUH010000213.1:0-2167 GCA_964447855.1 uncultured Methanosarcinales archaeon
ACCTTTAGTCTTTTAACCAAGGCGTTAGTAATGCCAGCCTTGTTTGCAGAGTCTATATCTTTTTTGTTCTCTGAAATAATCTTTGACTTGTTCTTATTGAGAGCATCAGCTATTCTTCTCATGGCATTATTCTTTTCTTTGGTTCCTACGGAAGCAAGAATTATTGCTGCTTCCTTTGCCTGCTTAGCCTGCTCGGTAACATTCATTTTCCAAGTTCCCTGCTCCTTTTAGTAGCTGCATCTATTGTTTTGTTTATTACTTTCTTAACATCAGATTTTTCCAGCACCTTCCTTCCTGCAACAGATGTGCCGTTTGGAGAGCTTACCATATCAATAAGCTCCCTTGGACTTAGCCCGGTTCCCTGAAGAAGCTTTCCAGTGCCTATCATTGTCTGTATTGCAAGCTCTGTGGCAACATCCTTGCTCAAGCCCTGGTTGACGGCTGCTTCCACCATTGACTCCAGGATAAATGCCATAAAGGCAGGTCCTGAGCCTGATAATCCTGTGACTGCATCAAGCATGTCTTCGCAGACAACAAATGCCTTTCCTGCAGAGTTTAAGATGCCTGCAACCATCTTGATATCAGCATCTTTGGCATACTTGCCTACTGAGAATCCTGCAGCCATCTCTCCGACAAGGCATGGCGTATTAGGCATAACCCTGATAACGCTTATCTCTCCCTTCATAACATCCTGGATTGTCTTTATCTTTATTCCTGCCGCTATAGAGATTATAAGATGTTTTTCTGTGACTATGCCTTTTACCTCATTAAGCACTTCTGCCATGTTCTGAGGCTTTACTGCAAGGATAATCACATTTGACTTTTTTACAAACTCATTGTTGCTGTCTGTTGTCTTTACACCCAATCCTTTTAAGTGCTCAAGCCTTTCCTGGCTCTTGTCACTAGCTAGGATGTTCTTTGTAATCTTAGCCTTGAGAATAGCCTTAATCAATGCTTCAGCCATCTTTCCAGCGCCGATAAATCCTATGGTTGTCATTTTTACTACTTCCTTCAGGTTTTAGTTATATAAAGTTTCCTATTTGATAAATATTCAGTAAAAAAATGGGGCTAGGAGGATTCGAACCCCCATCACAGCCTCCCGAAGGCTGGGTGATACCAAGTTACACTATAGCCCCGATTAAGATTGATATAGATATCACATGCAGCAGATTTGATAGTGTTATAACTAGAATAAGATTTACTGACTCGGAATATAACCACTCGTTTTCATGATAGGACTAGGAATGGATAAGTATTATTTAAATTTATCTCATTTACCATCAATATGCTTCTCTTTAAACCTAAGGCCTTTCTCTATAAACTTTAGAAATACCTCAGCCTCTTTTTTCTCCATGCCGAACTCTGAGGCAAACTCATCGACAGATACGCACTTTCCAGATGTAAGAAAAGAGGAAATCTCTTCTGCTTTCTCCTTTAGAGAATACTTGTCTATAATTTCCTTAAAGTCTTCTACAACGTTTTCGATTTCCATTTTCAAAGATTGTTTAAAAAAACGAGCCTGGGAGGATTTGAACCCCCGTCAATCGGTCCGAAGCCGATCGCACTGATCCAGGTTATGCTACAGGCCCGCAAGTAGCTAGTCTAAATTAACACATATATAAAATTACCCAAAAAAATAAAGAAAGAAGTTAATTACTTCTTGCCCAGGGTTATCTCGATTGTTGAAACGCGTACGTCTCGTCCTTCCTTATTCTGGAATCCTTCGGAATCAATCTTTATGCCGTTAACTCCAACAATCCCTTCAAGAAATCTCTTTGAGGCAACCTCTGCAACATCTACTGCGCGGCTTATGAACTTGCCCCTTGCCTTCACCGTAACTTCACTTGCGTTCTTTGCTGTGAACTGCATCACTACGCCGGTAACATAGTTCATAAAGGGCTTGTTACCGATAAAGATACTGTTGTCTTCTGCCATCTTACTAACCCCCAATATTAGTTTGTACTTATTCAGCTACTTTCTGAAGCCGAGTAATATAACCAGCAATACTGTTTCTTATCTTCTTGCTTGAGCCGCCAATAAGCTTTTCAACAAGTATCTTATTGTCTTCGTAAGTCTCTTTAAGTTGATCCTTATATCCGCTCACTATCTCATTGCTTATTCTCTTAATCAGCTGCGTTTTTATTCTTCCCATATCACCAAGGAGGAG
>CAYUUH010000214.1:0-2167 GCA_964447855.1 uncultured Methanosarcinales archaeon
GATGCTGAGACCGCAATCAAGTTCGGTGCAGAGGGAATCGGCCTTTGCAGGACAGAGCATATGTTCTTTGAAGGAGAAAGAATCAAGGCTATGAGAGAAATGATTCTTGCAGAAAAGGTTGAAGGCAGAAAGAAAGCACTTGCAAAGCTAAAGCCGTTCCAGAAGCAGGACTTCGTAGGATTATTCAAGGCTATGGGGACAAGGCCAGTCACAATCAGGCTGCTTGACCCTCCATTACACGAGTTCCTTCCAAGAGAGGACAAGGAGATAAACGAGCTCTCAAAGGAAATGAATGTTCCTGTAGACAAGCTGAAAAAGAAGATTTCAGATCTGCACGAGTTTAACCCAATGCTCGGGCATAGGGGATGCAGGCTTGGAATAGCTTACCCTGAGATTACAGAGATGCAGGCAGAGGCAATATTCGAGGCTGCTGTGCAGACAAACACAATACCTGAGGTCATGATACCTCTTGTTGGAAACGTTGCTGAGTTCAGGCACCAGAAAGAGATTGTTGACAAAGCCGGAAAGGCAATAATGAAGGGCAAGCCCTACAAGGTAGGAACAATGATAGAGGTTCCAAGGGGAGCATTGACAGCTGACGAGGTTGCAAAGGAGGCTGAGTTCTTCAGCTTCGGAACAAACGACCTTACACAGATGACATGCGGATTCTCAAGAGACGACTCTGCAAAGTTCCTTAAGCAGTATGTTGAGATGGGAATATATGAAAAAGACCCATTCCAGAGCCTTGACCAGACAGGTGTAGGCCAGCTAATAAAGATTGCAGCTGAGAAAGGAAGGTCAGTTAGGCCTGACTTAAAGCTTGGAATCTGCGGAGAGCATGGAGGAGACCCGGCATCAGTTGAGTTCTGCCACAAGGTAGGCTTGACATATGTAAGCTGCTCACCATACAGGGTTCCAATCGCAAGGCTTGCAGCAGCACAGGCTGTACTTAAGGAGAAGAAAAAGTAATTAAACGTATTTTTTTATTATCTTTATATTCTGTTTGTTCAGGCCTCCAAGCCTGAATATAACTATTTCTTTTATTCCGGATGAACTTGCTTCTTTTAGGTCTCTTTCAAGCTGCTCGTCTGACATTAAAGGCTCGTTTCCTTGTATTCCTGCGGCAGTAAGGCCTATACCAAGCTGAAAGCTTTTGAACAATTTCCTGAATAATGCGATGTGGCCGTTTATTGAGATGTTTTTCATAAGGCTTGAGTAGGCCATGAGTATTTTGTCGTGCTTAAAGTCATTCTGGCCAAACTTTACTGCAGACATCTTGAATAACTTATTCATCAGCTTGTTCTTTATCGGGTATTCTGCCGTGGCTATCTTTATGTTGTAGTTTGGTGCGTTCTTTAGAAAGTCCAGAATTAATTTCTTGTTCCTGAAGAAGGATTTAATGTTCGAAATCATCAATGGTTTCTTAAGCATAGGGAGCTCTGCGTCCCACAAGACAGTCAACGGCCTTTCATTCTTCGTCAGCTCTTTTATTGTGCGCTCTATGCCTTCTGTGCTCGAGAATGCAGAAAACCAGTAGCCTTCTTCAGGCTTAAGGACTGGCCAATATGCCACTTCCTGGACATACATGTATTTGGAGCAGTCCCTCTTTATCCTCTCAAATTCCTTGATGTTCCTGGCTGCAGCATACACTGTTGTTGGAAAGTCAACCAAGCTTAGTTTCCTGAGGTTTTCCTTTGTGGGGAACTCCTCGAAAAAGTTTATCCTCATTTTTTGAATCAAAAACGCGCCGGGGAAGATTTGAACTCCCGACCTTCTCATTAGGAGTGAGACGCTCTATCCAAGCTGAGCTACCGGCGCATAACTCTCTGGATTGGGCATACCTTTATTAATTTTTCCGGTTATTCATGGAGCATGTACAGGATAAAACAGGTTCCAGAGGATTTTATAGTGCGCGAGGTTGTAAAGCCTATCCTTAAGAGGGAGGGGGATTTTGCCTATTTTACCCTCAGGAAAAGGAACTATTCTACATTAAGGGCTGCTGAGAAGACAGCAGAGCTCCTTAAGATACCATTAAAGTTCATAGGATATGCAGGCACAAAGGACAAGAATGCCGTCACAGAACAGATGATTTCTGTAAAGTCAAGAAATGCTGCAAAGCTTGAGGAAATCAGCGTTAAAGACCTAAGCTACCAGCTTAAGGGATTCA
>CAYUUH010000215.1:0-2160 GCA_964447855.1 uncultured Methanosarcinales archaeon
CTGTCTGCTCCAGGCATAGGCCTTAAGAACGTGGTCGTAAAATCAGGCTCTGCCTTCCTTACTTCTGGCTTTAGCTTCTTACCTTCTTTAATCAGCTTCTGCTGCCTAAGGATTTCTTTCTCAATGACTTTTGGTATGCTCTTTAAGTCCTGGAATCCTTTAATCTCAGTTCTTGCACCGCCTTTGATAGAAACATTGACATCCTGCCTTATTGTGCCTATGCCCCTCTTAACTTTTCCAGTACTTCTGAGAATCATGCCTAAAACAGATGCAGCTTCTTTTGCATGCTCTGCATCTATAATATCAGCTTCAGTTGCAATCTCAATTAATGGTATTCCAAGCCTGTCAAGCCTGTACTTTGTGTGCTCATTGGATTCATCTACTTTTTGCGCGGCCTCTTCCTCAAGGCACACAGTAGGAATCCTGACCTTTCCTTTAGAAGTCTCAATAAACCCGTCAACAGCAATCAATGCTGTCCTTTGGAATCCTGAAACATTTGAGCCGTCAATAACTGTCTTTCTCATGACCTGCACTTCATCAACAACCTTTGCATTAAGCATCTTTGAAATCTGGAGTGCAGCAAACAAGGCATCCTTGTTTATCGGCCTTGGAGGCTCTTCGTCATATTCAACTAAACAGGTGTCTTTTGATGAGCTTTCATAGAAAAACTTCTTTCCCTTGGACATCTCGTGCAAAGCAGCAGCATCTATGCTTCCTGTTTCACCGGCAACAGCCCTCAGCCTTCTTTCAACCTTTATGTCAGCCTTTTCCTTGTTAAGGTTGTCAGTAGGGCAGTCGCAGAATAATTTTTTGCCTTCAATCTGCTGGTGTATTTCAAGCCCAGCCTTAAAACCAAGGTCTTTGTAATCCATAGCCTATTAGATATATAGCTTGTTTAAAAAAGTTGTTATTCAGGCTAAGAATTCTATTGCTGCTTCTGGATTCTCAGAACGTCCCATCCTTTTACGTCCTTAAATGTTTCATCTACAATGGCGCTTAAGCTATTGTAGCCTTCTGGCCCTGAGACTACCAAACGCGGGCTGGACCTGTAGAAGTCTGCTGTAAATTCCCCAAACTGCGCAACCTGCTGGGCAACACTTAAGCCTCCCCTTGGGTAGAACACTGTATTGTTAGTCAATAATGCTGTCCTTGCGCCCCTACCATGCAGGAAAACATAGCCTGGCCTTTCTTCTTTTGATATCTTGTAGCCTAGCTGAACCAAGGTGGAACTAATCTCCTGCGCATCCCTGCATCTTGATACAAGGTCTAATTCCTCTTCAGTAAGCGCAACTACATATACCTGCCCGCCTGGAATAGCCTTATTGCTATCAGAGCCTTGAGAAGCCTCTCTTACTTCCCTAAAGAAATCTAGCTCTGTCTTCTGGGCTTCAGTAAGATTCCTGTCCTGAGGATTTAGTTCTGCCATGTTCGCGGGGTTGTTCAAATGGCTTATATAAAAATCTTTCTCTGCTGTTGTTACTTCTATTTTAGGATTACTAGGCTTTTTTTTGTTATTATTGTAACTAAACTATTATAAAGCCTCAATCTTTCCCGAATATAATGAAAATCGACAAAAAAAGACTAAGCTCGGAGAATCTAGCAAAGCTAGAGGCACTGAACAACCCTAAAGTCATGCAGGTTGTTGAGAAATATGTTAAGCTGTGCAGGCCTGCAAAGGTTACTGTGCTAACAGACAGCAAAGAAGACCTTCAGTATGTAAGAGACCTTGCTGTAAAGAACAAGGAGGAAACAAAACTTGCCGCAAAAGGGCATACGTATCATTTTGATGGTGTTAATGACCAGGGAAGAGACCTGGTAAATACAAGAATTCTGATACCTAAAGGAATGAAACTAAGCAAGGCAATAGAAACAATAGGCCGCGAGCAAGGCCTTAAGGAAGTCCATGGGCTTATGGATGGGATAATGGAAGGCAAGGAGATGCTTGTGAAATGCTACTGCCTTGGCCCAAATAACTCGAAGTTCTCAATACTTGCTCTGCAGCTTACAGACTCATCTTACGTGGTGCACAGCGAAGACCTATTGTACAGGCAGGGCTACCAGGACTTTATAGATATGAAAGGCAGCGAGGATTTCTTCTATTTTGTCCATTCTGCAGGAAAAGTTGATGAAAGAGGCAACTCAGTTAATATAGACAAAAGG
>CAYUUH010000216.1:0-439 GCA_964447855.1 uncultured Methanosarcinales archaeon
GATTACCCATACTCCCTTCTTTTCTTGGGTTTGAGATAAATCCTGAAGGAAGAATGACTTCCTCATCCGGGTTGAGAAGCTGAAAATCGAGGTATAGTTTTATCTGGGAACCGGCAGCGCTTAGATGATACTCATTATGGTGACGAAGGTACTCAAGATGGAGATCCTTCTCTTGAACAGTTTCTGGCCTTCAATCTCTTTTACCTTACCAGATGCGCAGAAATAAAATGTAGTATTGCTTACCTCAACCTTTAATGCATACTCTGCATTTGCCTTGTCTTTCTTATTAAGCTCAACATCAAAATTGACCTTAGCATCTTTGAATTCTTTGATATAATTTCTCTTAGCGCCGCAGAATGGGCAGTTTGCAGGAGCCGCATCCCCTATATATGGGTCTCCACATATTTCACATCTCCACAATTTCACCATTTTTACTCAC
>CAYUUH010000216.1:449-2137 GCA_964447855.1 uncultured Methanosarcinales archaeon
ACTCACCTTTTTTCTTGAATTATTTAGGATTGCAAATCTCGCATCCTTCTTCAAAGCACATGCACTCTGGCTCGTAGTATTCTTTCTCGTGTTTGCATGAAGGGCACTTGATTGGTGGCTCTTTTCCTTCATGGATATAGCCGCACTTTGAGCATTTCCATCTTATTGGCTTGTCCCTCTTGTACACTTTCCCTTTCTCAACAAGCTCAAGAATCTTCTTGTATCTTGCTTCGTGATGCGCTTCAACCTTACCAATCTGCTTAAACAAGTTTGCAGCTTCCTTATTGCCTTCTTCCTCAGCAAGCTTTGCAAACTCAGGGTACATATGGCTTGTCTCGTAATGCTCTCCTTCTATTGCTGCCTTAAGATTAGTTTTTGTGTCCCCAATTCCTTTTAGAAGCTTAAACTCGTCCTTTGCATGCTGCTTTTCATTATCCGCAGTTTCCTCGAATATTTTTGCAATGTAATGGTACTTTTCATCCCTGGCTACTTTTGCAAAATAGGTATATTTGTTCCTTGCCTGAGACTCGCCAGCAAATGCTGCTTTCAGGTTTTCCTCTGTACTCGCCATTAAACTCCCTCCTTTTACCTTATCCGAACTTAATCAGTGCCTGCAGCCATTACATGGGTTGCAGCCTCTGCTGCACATAGCTGTAGAACTAGAACTTCCTTTGCTTGTTTCATATTTAACCTTTTCGTTATTCTGAACACTGGAGCTGTAGCTAGCATGATACTGTTCAGTTTGTGAACTGTATCCTGTGCTAGCAGTATGGTACAATTTAGCTCATCTTCAATGCGCGCTTTATAGCCCCTTGGTTAAAGCCAACTATGATGTTTCCGTTAATGTCTATAACTGGAACTCCCATCTGGCCTGACTTCTCCACCATCTCGTCCGCAGCTTCCCTGTCAGCTGAGACATCATAGTCTTCAAACTCGATTCCGTTGTCCTTAAAAAACTTCTTTGCAACATGGCACCATGGGCACGTTGGCGTGCTGTATACTTTTACTTGAGTCATCTTATTCCCTCCAGATTAGTTCTCTTCTTCAAAACCGCACTCACATTTATCTTCTTTGCATCCGCATGTCTTACATACTTTAATTCCTGCAAAATCAAAGCAGCTTTTAGTCTCATCAGCCATAAAAATCACCCAGTTAGCATATTCAAAATAATAAAAAAATAAAATAAAAATAGTTTATTCATATTTTAACAACATCCTCCGCCGCACATTGTTTTCACCTCCTTTAGTGTTTTTTCTGGTTTTCTTTCCAGCGCTCTCTCCTTCGTTTTCCTGTGCATTCGATATTTCCGCATGTGACCATCCTGTCAAATGTATTCGGAAAGTCTATATCGTTGAATTCTCTGTTGCAATATAGGCATAGTTTTGTTCTCATCTTGATTACACCAAGGGAGATATAGTGTCGGCTGATTATATAAAAGCAATCGCTTTAGAATATAAGCTTAGTTATATCTAAACCTTTAAAGAAAAGGAAAAATATATAAATAGGAGCACAGTTATTATACAATATAATAAAATGACAGAAAATTTCACTAAACTGGAAGAATTTCAGAAGCGTGCAGGATTTAACGAGAAGTTAGACCTCGATGATAGGGATAATATAATAATCTCATTGCTGCAGAAAAATCCTAACATATCCCAGGAGGAAATAGCTAAGAAGGTTAAGCTTTC
>CAYUUH010000217.1:0-2059 GCA_964447855.1 uncultured Methanosarcinales archaeon
CTTAAAGAACCACTGGTCAAGCTCTTTCATCTCGACAGGAGTGTCTGTATGGCGCCAGCATTTGCCGTCATGAACCTGCTCATTTGCAAGTACTGTGTTACATTTAGGGCACCAGTTTGCAAAAGCCTTTCTTTTGTATGCAAGGCCCTTTTCATACATCTTAAGGAATATCCATTGGTCCCACCTGTAATAATCAGGCTTGTGGGTTTCGACCATCCTGTCCCAGTCGTAGCTTAGTCCAAGACTTTTCTGCTGAGATATGAAATTAGAAATTGCCTTTTCCGTGAATATCTTTGGGTGGCTTTTTGCCTTTACTGCTGCATTCTCTGCAGGAAGGCCTAAGGAGTCATAGCCCATAGGATAAAGGACGTTGTATCCTTGCATCCTTTTGAACCTGGCAAAAGCATCTCCAATGCAGTAATTTCTTGCATGGCCCATATGAAGTCCTGAGCCAGAAGGATAAGGAAACATTTCAAGAACATAATATTTTTTCTTTTTTGGGTCTTCTTTTGACTTGAATATTCCTTTGTCTGCCCATTTCTTCTGCCATTTGTTGGCTATTGCATTAAAGTCTGCCATGGGGAGAAAGAAAATATGCTCTTATTTAAAGTTTTAGAAAGATTGAATAAAAGGTTATAAAAATAAATAGTTTAGAATTTCTTAAACTGGGCTGCTGTATCTATCAAGTCTACCTGGCCCATGAACATTGCCCTGCAGCAGTATCTCTCGAGGCATAATTCGTCCATTGCCTTCTTTCGGTCTTCTCCCTTTGAAACTTTCTCCTGGTACTGCTCCCATAGGTGAGCAATCGGCTTGCCGCAACTCCAGCATCTTATCGGTATTATCATTTTTGCCCCTCTACCTGTATGATTTCTGTTTCTTTGCCCTTGCCTTGCCTCTGCAGTTTGGCTTGTGGGTTTCTTTTCTTCTTACATCTGCAACAAGCAGAATACGATCATAATTAAGGAATACTTTCTCAAGCTTTTTGTCATAAGCCACTAATGCTCTTGCAGCTGCAAGCCTTGCTGCCTCTGCCTGCGAAGAAGTTCCTCCGCCCTTGACATTAATGTCTATATTCACGCTCTTACATGTGTCTCCTGCCAAAATAAGGGCCTCCTTAATCTTCATCATTGAAAGCTTAGGAGTATATTCATCAAGCAACATGTTGTTGATTCTTACTGTTCCGTTTCCTTCTGTCAAGGTTGCCCTTGCGATAGCACTTTTTCTTTTTCCTGATTTGTGTATTATTTTCATTTGGATCCCATCAATTTACAGATTTCTCCGATTGTTCTGTATTTAACATAAGGTAATTTTGAAAGTTCTGCTCCTTTTACTGTCTCTGATTTTTGGCCCTTCAACTCTTCAGGAATGCCTATCCAGCACTTTACTCCTGCAAATGCCCTCTTGCCCCTGTCTGATTTGTAAGAAATCATTCCCCTGATTGTCCTTCTGACAACCTGGTCTGCAGTTCTAGGATAATAAGGACCCTGTAATGGGATTCCTCTGTTTCTTCTTCTTAAGTATTCAGAATATATGGTATCTTTTCTTCCTGAAACAACAGCTTTCTCGCTGTTTATAACGTCTATTTTCTCTCCCATCAAGGCTTTCTTTGCTGCAAATGAAGCAAGCCTTCCAACAATCATGTCTGTTGCGTCGATTATCATTTTATCCGATTATCCTTATTTTCTTGCCTTTTGGGCTTTCTTTTAACAGCTCTGAAAGATGAACTATCTTTGAGCCTGATTTTTCTATCTTGTCTTTAGCTGAATCTGAAAACTTGAATGCTGCGATTGTAAGCTTCTGGCTTAGGTCTCCGCCAGCAAGGACCTTTCCTGGGACTACAATAGTCTCGTTTGCTTTTGCATGCCTGCTTATCCTTGAAAGGTTTACTATCCTTCTGGACCTTGTAGGGCTCTCTAGGTCAGAAGCGATTCTCTTCCATAAAGGAACATTCTGTTCTATGGACTGCTTCTTTAGTTCGCTTATCAAACCTAGAAGGTTTGGGTTTGTTGGTCCGGTTCTTTTCATCTTCTCTTAATCTTAGTTTTATTATTCTGAT
>CAYUUH010000218.1:0-2059 GCA_964447855.1 uncultured Methanosarcinales archaeon
TGTATCAGCAAATATAATATCAGTCCCTCTTGTTTGGATAATCTTCATATTTGCCTTGATGATATCTCCCGTCTTTGCCATCATCTTTGTAGAAGCATTCGCAGTTGTTTTTGAAGCGTTGTTTATTCATTGGCTTAATAAGAAATCTATTCCGCTAAAGAAGTCATTTATTCTGAGCACATGGATGAACCTTGCCAGCTTTGTGATTGGATGGATTGTTTTGGCGCTATTGCTAAGCACACCGATGGACTCTGGAAAAATAGTTCAGGAAAAAGACCTTAAATTCAATGCTTCCAATTATCCCTTAGACATTAGTGAGTTTCCTGAACTCTCTGCTTATAAGAAAGATATATCTGAACAATATGAATCCATGCTTCAGGATTATGCTCAAGGGTTCAAATATTATGGCTATTCCTGTTCTTCTAGCCCAGCAGCGTCTAGATTAAGCTTTGATTACCTGAAGCCAAAGCAGGACATTTATTTGATAGAATCCTATTGTGGGATTCCAGGAGACACCATACAGGTTTTGTACGAACTTATGTTTTACGTGACTCAAGGGGATGTAGTAATGTTCTACAGAAATGATATATCTTCCCATTTTATAGAACTATTCAATAACTTAGAAAGCATCGATGATGCCAGAGAGTATGCTGGACTTTATGTCGATACTCTTGCCGCAGATTTGAATTCTGCTATGGATAATATACAGTGGACTGGTCTGAAGCCAAACCATTTAACTGGCTGTGAATTTTATTCAGATATCCCAGAATTAACCTCAACAGTGTATAAAGAAGGCGACGTTTTCGTTTATGAAGGTCTTAGGATTGAACCAGAGGGCAATGCAAGAGTGTATTATCTTAAGTATAGCATAACTCCTTATGGCAAGGTCATGAAAGAAAAAGAAGATATGATTGCCTTCTGTGAGAAGATAGGGATAATCTACTAAAAAAGATATTATTAACGTTTTCTAAGCTTTTTTAGGACGCGCTTTATTACCTGGAATATTATCCAAAATAAGAAGGCAAAAACCAAAACAATGCAGATAGTCCAGAATATCGTCGGAGGATAAAACAGCTGCCAAATCCCGTGGTTCTCTCCGATATTTTCAGAAATAAAAACTAACCCTAACTCATTACAGCATTTTTCTTCTGCACCTGGAGGGTCTCCTGCATCTTTCCTAAGACTACAGCTACCAAAATCAGTCAGTATAGTGCCCGTGCTGTCGGGATAGTAAGCTTTCCAACCAGAAGGCAGCGTGTAACTAAAATATTCATCCCCGCCCCAGTAGCCAGCGCATTCATCAGTATTCTCTTTTATTGCTATGCCCCATGGAAGCGGTGCAGCAGAAACAACTTCCAGAATAAGGAGCATTACTAACAAATTGGTTATGGCTTTTTTCATTTTATTAATTCAGTTGAACTATCTAGGTATCAGAACATATGCCATCTACACAATGACACCACATTGGCTTGCAGGAAGCATCTACCCCCTTATCATCAAAAGCCTCGTGTATATTAATGCATCCAGCCCCACACACTTCCTGGCAATCTAGGTCAGAGCCACAGCTTCTATTACATCCTCCTGTATTGCCAAGTTCACAACCACCTTTACAGTCTTCTTTACAGCTGCATCTGCTTTCCCATTCTTCACAAATTCCATTTCCGCAATTAGAGCACAGGTATCCTGTCCCTTCCGCAGGTACGCAGTCTTCAGTGAAAAGCCGCGGATACTCTGCTTCTGAAATTTTGGTTAACCCTTCGCAGCATTTTAACTCACTCCTGGTTTTCCATTCCTGTTCGATACCTGGAGTTATAAGATGGTAGCCTTCTTCTATACAACCTTCTGTAGAATTTGAATATTTAACTTGAATCCTCCTTAGATTGTCTGGAATTGTATAATCCTTTCCTGGGTCTTGGTGGTTATTGAAACATCCTGCCAGCAAGAAGATAGTAATAATCATCGCAAAGAATATCACTCCAATAATTCTTGCCATGTCTAGTTACCTGCAGTTGTCAAGTATCTTTCCGCAGCTGCTTCGCACGCATGAATTATAGTAATA
>CAYUUH010000219.1:0-2059 GCA_964447855.1 uncultured Methanosarcinales archaeon
CCAATTACAGCCTGCATAAACACAAGCGCAAAAATCCCCAACAAAAATATTTTTTTCATTTTACCCACACCTCATCGTTTGCCAAATCTAAATTCGATTATATCTCCTCTTTTTACCTGATAAGTGGAAGCGCTCTTTGGGAACATCTTTCCATTTACATAAAATGACCAAAAATACTCGCTGCCTGTGCAGACATCATCAATGCACTTGATATAATAGTCAGATGTTGTTTTGACATCGTGCTTGGCCTTCAGAAGGTCTAATGCTGTAGAAACACTTACATCAAACCTTTCTGTAGAGGTCTTGCCTAGGGTAGTGATTATAACTGTAACTTCCTCCCCAGCATTTATATCGCTGCTTCCGACTACATAACCGCCGAAAGCAAGAAGGCATACAATTGCAGCAAGCACACTTAATGTAATAATCCCTTTCATCGTTGGATATGATATCCAACTTGTTTATAAATCTTGTGTTGTCTGGTGGAGTAGTACGCTTACAGTTCAGTTAATCTTATTGAATCTAGAACTTCTGAACTTTTCAATTGCCTTCTCGCAGATTTCTCTTTCATTGAACTTTCCCTTCTCATAAATAAACTCTTTTGCCTTTGGAAGGAACAATGCGAATATAGAGTTGGATATAATATGTGTAGTCATAAATGGTATCGCAGTGTAAAACAAGGTTAATATCCCAAATGGGAGGAATATTGCAGAGCTTAAGTTCATAATAAGCTCAAATGCAAGGGTAGATATCGCAACAACAACTAAAGTCTCCCATACCTTGCTTTTCTTTCTCAGAAAACCCCCTAAAAAGCCAGCGATTCCAAAAGCAGCTGCCTGAAATGCAGTCCATGGACCCTGGCCCCCCATAACAAGAAAGTTTGAAACATAGAGCGAAGAAGCTCCGGCAAGAAACCCCTTCTTTTTCCCGAAAAGCCATCCTGCAAGTACAGCAAAAAAAGTGAGGGGCTCTGCTGAAGGAACAGCCTGCATAGGGACTCTCAATGCAGCTGCCCCGAATATGAAACCAAGAATTACCAGCCACTCCTTTAGGCTAAGAACCTGGAGCTGCTTTTGCAGTGCATGAAGAGCAACACTCTGCGCAGATTTTGATTTCTGCTCCACTATAACTACCTCTTTGCTGCCCTGCTTCCCCTTTTGCTTAAGAACTATTTTCTGTTTCATCCACCCACAGTTGGATATGATATCCAAATATTTATATATCTTTTTATTCTATTCGTATGGATGGTCGGGAATATATCCAACTATGCCAGTTTTGATGTAATCAGGACTTTTCTTTCAATAGCCAATAACAAGAGCAGGGCTTCTATTGTAAAAGAGCTTGACCTAGGCGAAGGAACTGTAAGGACTATCCTGGATATTCTTAAAAAGAAGAAGCTCATAGAGTCAACTCAGGTAGGTCATTCTTATTCAAAAAAAGGACAATCAATAATAAACAGCATCAATAAAACAATTAAAATAATAAAGGTAGAATCAAAGAAAATCTATGCAGGCCATAAGAAAATTGCTTTGTTACTGAAAAACGCAAAGGAAATCAGGATTGACTACAAGCTAAGGGATATTGCTGTCAAGAACGGAGCAGAAGGAGCTTTGATTTTTGCTTACAAAGATAAACTAGTCCTTCCAGGGATTGACGATTTTGATACAACTGAGTTAGAAAGCCTGTTTGACTATACTAAAAATGATTTGCTTATAATAACTTTCTCTGGCTCTTACAGATGGTCTGAGAACGCAGCTTTAGCAGTTGCAATGGAAGTTGACGAAGAATTGAACAATATTCTTTCTTTTTAGAAAAGTTTTTAAACCAGCTAGTTAAAGGAAAATCTATGAAAATCATAGCATGCTCTAACGGCAAGCACTTGGCAGAAAAAGTTGCAAAGAAGCTAAACAAGCCTTATTCTGAGCTTGAAACAAAGCATTTCCCTGACAATGAGCTTAAGGTAACGATAAAAACAGACGTAAAGAAAAAGAAAGTCGTTCTCATCCAGTCTTTCCATGGAAACATAAATGACCAGATGATGGAAGCTTTGTTTGCAGCATAC
>CAYUUH010000220.1:0-2043 GCA_964447855.1 uncultured Methanosarcinales archaeon
TGTATTATCGAACTCTTCGTAGTTGACAAGCCTACTTAAAACATCGTAATCAATCTCTCCAACCATCATTCCTCCTCTGACTGGCTTAAGGCTGTTCCAGTCAACATCTTCCTCAACCTTATTTATGTAAACTCCGTTTATCGCAGTAGAAAAATCAAATGCCTTAATGTGCATGCTGTTTCTGTTGTTAAAATCATCTCCCCACAGGATATTGGTGTAGCCTACCTTCTGTCTCCAGTCCTGGTCAAGGAATATGTAGAAAACAAACTTTCCGTTCTCTTCCTTTGCAAGCACAAACGAATCAATAACTCCATCATTAGGATTTAGTTTTGGGTTTATCCTCATTATTGCGTTTTGTTCTGCTATCTCCTGCTGCTCCTCATAGGTTTTTCCCCTTGTTAGATTGATAATGTAAGATTCATCACCTGCATAAAGGTCGCTAAAAGAATTTCCTTTATAGAACCCGGTGTAAAAGAATGAGGTAAAGCCGTCTTCAGCATAATAATCCTGCTGCCCGTTGTCAACTATGCTGCTTGCCCTTGTTGCTTTGTAAACATTAATCTCAACATCTCCGTCATCAAGCGTTTCATACCTGTCTTCAACCCATGTTCCGGGCTGTAAAGTGAAGTATGCATTGCCTTTCTGAGGAGGCTGGTATGTTAGAAGATAAATTAATGTCCCGCTTAGCAGTATCAAAAGCAGCACAACAAGGATTACTCTAAGTTTTTGTCTTTGTTCTAGCATTTTAACCGTGATTCGGCCACTGCTGGCTTACTCCTATCCATTCTCTGGCATACTCTCCGCCCATTGCAGTAAGAGCCCCAAGACCGCTCATGCATCCAAGGGCTAATGGGCCTGTTTCTATTGCTGCAAGGCACACAAACGGCAGCCCTATCTCAAATGTAGTTATTGCTCCTGACAAGGCAGTGTTTATTGGATTAGCTCCGTGATAACAATAGTTATACTCCTTATTCTCATAAAGCAGACCTGTTCCTTTTTCATGAAGTACTGGATTAACCTCTATGCATTTTGGCTTTGAAACAGGGCTGAACTGGATAAGTCCTGGAGGAATGCATTCTTTAACAGCATCCCCATTCTCATCAATCCTGTAAGTCATTGGATTTTGTCCGTCGAAGTTTGGAATATTTATTGTTTCTCCATTAGGAAGATTGTAAGTTCTTCCTGTCTCATACAGCCCTACTTCTTGGTCTGGTTCGTGAGAGCATTCGCAATTTGTTACTCTTATCATTATATCTGCATAGCATGGGCTTACAAGGTGGAACCTTATGGGGTCCTGGTCAAACCAGTATGCATTTCTGTCTCTTGTCAATGAAATATAATAATTCTTGACCTCTGGAAGCAGGCCAGTGTATTTATCATTAGAGCCAAAATTCTTCATTATCTCATCTCTCTGGTAGAACTTTGACATCTCATCATCATAAGCTACTGTATGCTTGAACGGCGTCTTAAGCCCGATTGCATTTGTCCCGACTGGCCTGTTCTTCTCTGACATGCTCTCGATTTTCATTGCATAATAGGCTGCTGCCCCGACCATTAAGTGCGACATCCTAAGCTGGTCTGATGCAAGAGCACCTAGGTTTTTGTTGAACCTTTCGAGGTAAGTAGAATATCCTGATGTTGCTCCGCTTACAAGCCCGCCTTCCTGCTGGATAAAGCTGGTAAACCTCTTCTGCATAGCCTCTTTTGCTGCCTGCTGCGATGCTGAGTCTGGTGCTGCTTCTAATATTTCTTTAGTGATTAACAGCTCGCCAGTTCCTGTAAGCACTGGAGTGGAAAGTTCATTTATCTCTCCTGCAAGGTATCTTAGCTCAGTTGGCTTTAATGCATTTAATCCTGCACTTGACTCCTCAAGAAGTTGTCTAAGTGCATTTTTATACTCTGCATCAGAAAGTTCTGATGAAAGGCTTTGTGCCATCATACTTTCAAGCCTTCTTCCTGCCCTGTAAGAAGATATCAAAGCTTTAGGTATCGTCCTTAGATTGGCCTCAGCAAGCCCGCTCACAATCTCTCTCGAAAGCCTTT
>CAYUUH010000221.1:0-2041 GCA_964447855.1 uncultured Methanosarcinales archaeon
GAAGAGGCTCCTGCCGAGACTTCGGATGAAGCCCCTGCTGAAGAAGCTCCAAGTGAATCTCCTGTTGAAGAAGCTTCAAGTGAATCTCCTGTTGAAGAAGTTCCTGCATCTGAAGAGGCTCCTGCCGAGACTTCGGATGAAGCCCCTGCTGAAGAAGCTCCAAGTGGAAGCAGTCTTATAACTGGGAACGTAATTTCTGAGCAGTCTGAAGCAAGCGATAGCATTTTAAGAAGTGTAAGACATGGAGAGGATTTTGTTTATAGTCTTGGAGAGGGAGAGAGTGCAGAGATTGTTTCCGGGAGCGTTAAGGTTGATGGAGAGCCTATAGGAGATGATGAAATAGATTTTGATATTTCTGATGGTGAAGTTAGAGTTTCTACAGATTATTCTATCACTGAAGAGGGATTTGGGGAGGAATTTCTTGGCAGTGAGAAGGAAGTTTTGACTGTCGATTTGAGTATATTTGAGATTCCTGCTGAAACCGGAGTCTTGTCTGTTAAATTGATCTATGGTGAGCAGGAGATTGCCTCTCTGAGTGAAGATATCGAAGTTTCTGAAGGTATCGATGAAAGTATTCTTAATGAAACTACGTTGAATGAGATTTTGAACGAAAGCATTCTCAATGAAACGGCTTTGAATGAAACTTTGAATGACTCAATTGTTACAATAACTGTTGAAAATAGCAAAGGCGAAAAGATAGGGTCAAATATTGAAATGTTTAATGATTTTGGGGCAGAGATACCTGATGAATTGGAAGTTAATTCTGCTTCTGAATCAGACAATCAGAGTTCTGATAAAAATAAAGACTCAAAGCTAGAAAAATCAGATAAAAAAGTTGTAAACTCTGCAATGTTTAAGCAGGGCGTTACAAGAAAGAATCGACTTGTTGTAAATATAAATGCTAGTTCTATTCCCGTAAAGAAAATTGATTTTGATAATTTTGATGTTGGCTCTGATGTAAATGCAACTCTTGGAATAGATTATGTTTCTGCTGCGAATACAAGTTATGTTCAGATTTATGCGATTAACCCTGTGGAGTTGAATTTTGAGAGTGCAGAAGTCAGTGTTGTTGCTCAGGGAAGCGAGCTTTACAAGTGCAAGGAGTGGAACTTTACAGAACAAACCTGTTATGGAAATTGGACATTTTTGCAATCAATAACTCCTGGGCAAGAATATACTATTACACTAAGTGCGATTGATCCTGGTTTTGGAGAGATTTCGATAGCCACCGCGACCGGGGCGTCTAATTCGAGACCTCCTTTCTTTATGAGCTCTGAGCATGCTGTAGGAAACCAAATAGTTGATGCAAACCTGTTTGATGAATATCCCATTTCTTTGAACGATTACGGGATAATAACTGAGAAATGTACTGGTTGGAAGTGCAGTGCTTGGTCTATGGGGGGAACAAACGGCAGAGGGGCATATTGTTCGGGGATATGGAATTGTACCTTGAAAAATGGGGATGCTTGTGCGCAGTATAGTTGTACTGCCTGGAGTCTAACTTCTGCGTCAAGAAGGGACAATTACTGCAGCGGAGGATGGAACTGTTCGAGGTGGGGCTCTAATTCCTGCGAGAGCTGGGAATGTTTAGGTTATACTGTGGGGACGGTGAACGATCAGGCTTTTATCTGTTCGGGATTATGGAATTGCTCACAATTCAATGGTACAATGTGTTCTCTGTGGAATTGTACTTCGTTTACGGCAGATCCTGTGCTAGACACTGACCATTTCTGTTCTGGTGGCTGGAACTGCTCGGGAGGATTCAGCGGCTCGGAGTGCAAGGCTTGGAGTTGCAATGGATGGGGGACAGGAACGATAGGAGATTCATTGGATTACTATTGTAATGGAATATTAAATTGCACTTCGTGGAATGGCAATGTTTGTGCAGCTTGGAATTGCACTTCAAGGGCAGCAGCCACAACAACTCAAAGAGATGTCTATTGTGATAGCTTCAGTTGCGTACACTGGGATAACACAAGGAAAGCGTGTGTGGCGTGGAAGTGCACTTATTTGTTAGAGTCGGGAGTAAATCAGAGGGACT
>CAYUUH010000222.1:0-2038 GCA_964447855.1 uncultured Methanosarcinales archaeon
TTTCCTTCCACGAAAATATCTAAGTGAGTTGCTTTGATTATCTTTTCGATAGTAGAGCAGATACCATTTATCAATCAGAAGTGGTATATTCAATGGCCTGTGACTATAATAATTGCATTTTTGGCTGGCGCGTATTTGACACCAAGTGATGTATATGCAACTCTAGCAAGTTATACTGGAATGGGATTGCTTCTTGGGGGAATAGTTCCTTTCATGGTTATTTTCTATTTCACTATGAGAATAGCGAAGACGGAGCCAGAGTATGGCAGATTGATTAGTACGGTAATCTGGCTGGCATTTATAGCATTTATAGCCTATAAACTGATTTCAGGAATTGGGGCAGGCTTGATAGATTCTGCTGAAGGATTAATATATCTAATTATGTTAGCTCTTGCGGTAGTGCTGATAGTGTTCTATGGTAAGATATCAGACTATGTATTCAAGAAGGGAGTTACCGCAGGATTGAGTGAAGCTGAGAGAAACAGAGTAGCTGCTCTAGAAGGAAAGATAAATAACTTGAAAGAACAGAGAGATGCTATTCAGGGAAGCGATGCTGTTGCAATTAGCAAGAGAAAGAGTTTAGATAAGCAGATTGCAAACCTTCGGGATGCTATAAGCGACAGGGGATATTAAATTCTTTTTCCGCAACTCTTATAAATTAACTTTTGTTTGTTAACCTATGAAAAAAGAGATTAAACTGGTTGGCAGTATTTTTTTGGTAGCTCTTTTTTTATTGTCTTGGATGCCTCTAACCGTTTTGGCACAGGATGCTCCGGGGCTTCCTGCTGGTATCAGCGAGGTTCCTGGTGCGGCCCAAATAGAGCAGGGACAACAGACATACGAACAGTATACAACGGCGGAGAACAAGTCTGCATATCTCGCACAACAGTGGGGAGGATTGATAGGGAAGACAAGAATTATAGGACCAATCCATAACTTATTTGCTTCTAATCAGCTTCTTTTCAAGGTTCTTTTCAATTATCCGTATGAGATTTCATTTGCATTCTTTTTTGTTTTGTTTATCTGGTTTGTATTTCTTTTTAAGGCTACCAGGATATTGAAATCTATGGAATTGTTAAATAAGTCTTTTGCGCTTCCCATCGTTCTGGTCTTTACGATTCTTGTTGCTCAGTTAGGTCTCTTTAATCTTGTGGTAAATGGAATAATAAATATAATGTTCTTGAGTGATGCCTGGTGGGTCAGATTAATCTTATTTATTTTGATATGCACTGTAGTTGTTGCACTGGCTATTTTTTCAAATTATCTTGCAAAATATCTTAAGGCTCAGGCAGAGTTGAAAAAACAGAAGGGGTTGGAACAGACTTCAAAAGAATTCAAGGCATTCGCAGGCGGAGTAAGGGAAGGGCGGGCTATTGCTAGGGTTTGATTCCTTCATCTCTTAGTTTTTGCATAAGGGGTTGTACTGAAAGTGTCAGCCCCATTTTTCTCGAGGTTTCGACTCCGACTTTATCTCGGACTATCTTCAGAAGTTTTGCTAGTCCAAGGCCGAGGATAATCAACACAAAAGCTACGAATACTAAGAATATAGAACCCCATTTGTCTGGAAGAAATCTGATGCTAAGAAAAAGAAGAGCGGCCCAGTGTGCTCCTCCCGATATTGCTGTTATGAGTGTGATAACTATCGCTCCAGCCCAGGCTCTCCATCCTGAGAAAAATGGAACAAACTTTATCAAGCTAAACATTGCTATGAGGATGAAAATGCTTACTGCGATAAGAATGATAAAGTAAGTAATGGTTACATCTTCGGTTGCTGGAATCTGAAAGAGAAACCTGATAGGTTGTGCGACAGTCTCTGGGAGACCAACTTCACCAAAACTTCTTGAGAGGGCCTCTTGCTCTATTGGCAGGGTCGAAGGCACTTGAGCTGAAGCGAATTGCAAACTGAAGCATACAAATATAAGCAATAGCAAAACCATCAGACTCTTTTTCATTAAAAATGGAGACAAATTCAATTTAAATCCTTTTTGTTCTTCAGTTTATGTTTTCAGAATAACGTCTTCTGTTTGCTTTGTTCCTT
>CAYUUH010000223.1:0-2019 GCA_964447855.1 uncultured Methanosarcinales archaeon
GCAACTGACGAAATAGCTTTTTACGCTGCCGCCTCCACTGCTGACACAATTGAAAGCTTCACTGCATATTCCAAGAGCCCCCCATGTTCCCCTTGATCCTGAGGGGCAATACCTGCACTGGCCTAGATTTTTAACTGCTTCTGGAACTCTTTCAAGATCACCTATAAAATCAGAATAATGGCATTGCCCTGCAAAGCTATATCCATTCTTTTCCTCGCATTGTTCCTCAAATTCTACTCTGCATTCAGCTCTGGTTAAGGCTGGAACTGATTCAAATTCACAGGTCGCACCATAAGGGCATGTGGGGTTATTAGGCTTATTGATATACCTGTACCAGTTGTATTGGACAGGAGTAGTTGGCCTCACACCTGGACCGTCGACCATGGTGGTTTGCGTGGCTTGTTGAGTTATTGTCATCTTATAAGGCTGAAGTGTTCCAGTAAAAGTCAGCCTGATTGCACCAGTCTTAGTAATACCATCTTTTAGCCTGACATTTATAGGAATTATTAGGAGATATTCGTTGGAGAAGCCACTTGAGGCCCAGCCCCCATTGCTGTAAAGCCTTTCACCGGCAGCGCTGGTTTCCATATAGGTCTTATCATAAGTAAAACCTATTGCTGCGCCAGTCTCAGCCAAATCAGATTCCAAGTTCGAAGGGACCTGGAGAGCAAGGCCGTCTTCTCCATAAACAGCATTTTGAGGCAGAATATTGCAGATAGTTTCTTCATATTCTTCTTCTGCATCAAGAAAAGTGTCTGCTTGTTCTGGCGGTTTGATAAATGGCTCTTCTGATACATCCCCTTTCACTGCACATTCAATAATTCTATCATCCCAATTGATAAATGCTATTATATACTGCTCTGAGTCTTTGTCAGTTATCCCAAAAAAATAGTATTCTGCTGGCATAATCGTGGTCTTATTGATAAAAGCACTGTCTTGGTTGCAGTAGAATAATATATCTTCCTTATTATCATCGAACTCGTCTATACTGTAATGAGACACTTGGATGTTAGCATTCGGATGCTCTTTCAGGAACTGGCTGATTATAGGGTTCATCTTTGCCAAATCAGTAACATCATCAGTAGTGCACCCGAAGATGAAGATGGCTCCTAGGATAAATGCCAGAATTAAGACCACATCTTTTTCCATGCAGACACCTATCAATACTCCGAGCATAACTGAGATATCCACTATATAAAACTTTCTGAAGAATAAGAAAAAGGATTATAAACGCTCCCGGCGGGATTTGAACCCGCGTCACGGCCTCGAGAGGGCCATATCCTTGTCCGGGCTAGACTACAGGAGCAATAAAAGACGAGAAAGCAGGCTGATTTTTAAATCTTTCTTAAGCTTCGTGATGGTATTTCTTCATTATCCCATGAACTAGACTATAGAGCTCTTTAACTGCTCCCTTAAAGTCACCATTCCTCAGGCTTGCTCTTGCAGAAATTTCTTTTTCTGGATCCCACAATTCCCTCAGCCAATTATCAAAAAAATACTCGTGCACGCAAGCCCACCTGCACATAATATCATCCTTCATCCCAGATGTATGGCCAAAGTCATTAAACGAGCCGTGCACAGCAATAACGACTGAATTATTCCTCACAGTTAAATTTCTGTCATATCCTCTGCTGGCAGCATAATTAAATGGCCACCTTATCAAGATATCAAGACCGATAGAGTTCGGATGCTTTATCCTTTGCCTGTGGTCTGACATTATCACATGGCCATGGCTTCTCCATTTATCTCCATATTCTGTTTTCAGAGCATCTATCCCTTCTTTCACAATCTTCCTTAGGCATTCCCTCGTTTCCCTTTGCGCAAAGAAATATGGGATATATTCAAGCCACTGCATATATGTCATGTGGTCTTCCTTAGAGCCTAAACTTTGCTGCCTCTTAGCAATATGTGAATCATAAACAGCCTTCAAACCATCTGCTTGAGGGGGGACAACTATACTAGGCTTCCTAGTTACTTCATCATTAACAAGGGTCCAATCATGATAATCTCTTACGACTA
>CAYUUH010000224.1:0-2008 GCA_964447855.1 uncultured Methanosarcinales archaeon
GGATACAAGCAGTTCTCATTGGTGGAGTTTGAGGGTGAGTAAGATGATAAATAGAGGTGCAGTATTATTAGTTTCTTTACTTATTGTTTTTTCTTTTGCAGTCCTTGCCCAAGATGATGATTTCGAAAGGCAGAAAGAAGAAGCTATAGCTAAGGCAAAGGAGATGAAGGCAGAGATTGAATCAGAATGCAAAGAAGACCCATATACCTGCTCGTGCCACCAGATTCCATGCGAAGACCTTCTTGAAGCAGAGCATGAAAGAAAACAAGAGGCTTATGATAGGTGTGTTCAGGAAAGGGATGCGTGCGAGGAACAGAGACAGGATGCCATAAAAGAGATGGAGCAGCTTAAGGATAAGATATCTTCTGCCTGCGAAAAAGACCTTGATAAGTGCGACTGCTCCGACATAAAGAGCGAGGATGGTAAAAAGGAATGCGAGAAAGCAGTAAGGCAGGCAAAGAAGCAGGCAAAGGAAGAAAGAGACAAGATGATTGAATCATGCACTTCTGATTTAGGCAGATGCAATTGCGAATCTATCCAAAATTCAGATGGAAGGGAAGAATGCTCAGAAAAGAGGGACGAGGCTCTTGAGTTTAAGGAAAAGATAAAGAAAGCCTGCGAAAAAGACCCCGGAGCATGTTCATGTTCTAAAGTAGAATCAGCTGAAGGAAGAAAGCAGTGCGAGGAAGCAAAGGACAAGGCAATAAAGGAAGCTGGAAAAGAAGTAACTAAATATCTTGAAGAGTGCTTTAAGGATGTTGATGCCTGCGATTGTTCAAGCCTGGGGCTTCCCAATAAGGAATATGTTGATTACTGCGAGGTTCAGAAAGGCTATGGCCTTGCGTGCAGGGATGAAGGGCTTTACTGCGATGAGCTTGATGAAATGGAGCTTGTTCCGCCAGGATTGCCTGAGTTCTTAAGGCCTATATTCAAGAGCACCTACAAAACATTGATTGAGAAGGAAAAAAGTAGGGGAGCAAAGGAAGCTGCCGGAATAATGAAAGAATGCATTACAAACCCAAAAGAATGTGATTGCTCAAAAGTTCCAACTTATGCAGTTGACTTTTGCGAGCACAAGAAAGATTTGCAGCTCAAATGTCTTGCAGATGATTATGCAGCATGCATGGAGCTTGAGGAAGAGCCAGACCTTCCAGAAGGGATGCCTAAGTTCTCAGTAGGAATGTTCCAGAAGATTGCTGATGGAGCAAGGAAGGCACAGGAAGGGATTGTCAAGTCTAGGGCAGCAAAAAATGTTGGAGACATGATACTTGAATGCATGGATGACTCTTCAAAGTGCGACTGCTCAATGGCTCCTAAAGGAGAATGGAAAGCATTCTGCGAGCACAAGAAAGAGCTAGTCAATCTATGCAGGGAAAAGAAGCACTATGAATCATGCTTCACGCTTGATGAAGAGCCAATTATCACAGAGGACATGCCTGGATTTGTGAAGAGTTATGTAAACAAGAATGTTGTCCCTGAGGTAGATAAGAAAAAGCAGGTAATCTTTGACGAGATGAAGCAGGGAACAGAGTGCCAGGATATAGCAACAATTCCAGAGTGCAAGTCAGTTTTATTGGGTTAAGCTTGTTAAGGCAAGCTTTCCAGCTTCTTCCATACTTTTCCCAAGGCTCAGGAAGCCGTGATTCTTCATCAGAAGCAAGTTGCCTTTATTTAGAATCTTTGATACTTCTTTAACAAGCTCTATTGAGCCATATGCCTTTTCTTCCTTAGTTGTTGGCAAGTTACCTCTCTTCAGCAGGAGCCCAGAATGCCCGTGGAATATCGCATTAACATCAGGCCTCATTTTGTATATTTCATGATGAAGCATTGACTCTGAGCTCGGGTCTTTCATTCCTTTTACAAACACTTCTTTACCTTCAACTCTTAGTACTTCAACAAAATCTTCTTATTTTATTTCTTCAAAATCAGTGGGAGAGGCAGTTATAATAAACACTCTTTTAGTTCTAAAAATTAGATTTCCAGCAGAGACGCCTTCATATTTCGGGGC
>CAYUUH010000225.1:0-1996 GCA_964447855.1 uncultured Methanosarcinales archaeon
TTTAAGGCATTTATGTGCCAGAGTAAATTTGAAAGGAGGGTTGAAAATGGTTGATAAAGAAACAGATAAGGTATATGAAGCTGTTGAGGTAGCTAAGGCTACAGGAAAGATAAGGAAAGGAACAAACGAAGTGACAAAGGCAATAGAGAAGGGAGAAGTAAAGCTTGCGATTATTGCAAAAGATGTAACGCCTCCTGAAATTATAATGCATATTCCAGTTCTCTGCAAGGAAAAAGGAATAGCCTGCGTAGAGGTTCCAAGCAAGGAAGAGCTTGGCGCAGCAGCAGGTCTTGAACTTGGAACAAGCAGCATAGCAATTGTCCAGGAAGGAGACGCAAAGGCTATAGTAAAAGAGCTTTCCGGAAAGTCTGGAAAGAAGGAGCCATCAAAGGAAGAGAAAGAAGAAGCTCCTAAGGAAGAATAATCCTGAAGTGAATAAAAATGGCAGAAGAGCAAACAGAAAAGCCAAAGGGCGGCAACAGGCCACAGAGAGGAAAGCCTGAAGAAGCGCCTAAAGGCTCAGTAAGATTCTCAATTGCATTTCCTGCAAGAGTTGAGGAAGTTGTAGGAAGGACAGGCACAAGAGGAGAAGCTATCCAGGTAAGATGCAAGATTCTAGATGGAAGAGACAAGAACAAGGTATTGAGGAGAAATGTCAAAGGCCCGGTTCAGAAAGGAGATATCCTTATGCTTAGAGAGACAGAAATCGAAGCAAGGCAGTTGACTAAAGCTGGAAGAGGCAGTTCATAAAATGGTAAAATGCACTTTTTGCGGAGATGTCCTGAACAAAGGCACAGGCAAGATGTTTGTGCAGAAGGACGGAAAAGTACTTTATTTTTGTTCATCTAAATGCGAGAAGAACCAGCTAAAACTTAGGAGAAAAGCCATCACAACCAGATGGACTTCAAGGTTTGAAAAATGAAGGAAGAGCAGTGCCTGGTTTTGGTCAAGCCCGATGGCTTAAAGAAGTCGTTGACTGGGGACATACTCAGTATGCTCTCAAAGACTGAGTTAGTCATAGTGGGAGCTAAGATTGTCCAGGCAACTCGCGAACTTGCAGAAGAGCATTATCAGCACCTGAAAGAAGAGAAATTCTTCAATGAAGTGATTGATTATATCATGGGCAAGCACCACACTAAAAGGGTGCTGGCTCTTGTCTATCATGGTGAAGATGCGTGCTCAAAAGTCAGGAAGGTTGTTGGAGATACCAATCCTGAGAAAGCAGACCCTACAAGCATAAGGGGGAAATATGGAAGGATAACCACCAAGGGAGTTTTTGAAAATGTGGTCCATGCTTCTGCAAACCCCCAGGATTCAGAGCGTGAAATCAAGCTTTGGTTCAGGCCTGAAGAGCTTGTCGAGACAATATACCCAATAGAATCAAGGGAATCTACAAAAGTAGAATTCTTTTGGAAATAATCGGAGGATTTAGACAAAATGGCAGAAAAAATGGCTGATAAGATTTTCGATATAAAGGGGAAACCAGATCAAATAAGAAATATCTGTACCTCTGCCCATATTCATCACGGAAAGACTGCGCTTACAGACAATTTGCTTGCAGCTTCCGGATACATGGCATCCAAATACGCAGGAGACCTTGACGGAGGTATGCTGACATGGCAGCACGCAGACGAACAGGAAAGACTTCTTACAGTAGATTCTGCTAATGTAAGCATGGTTCATTCATTTGGTGGGAGAGATTTCCTTATCAATCTTATAGATACCCCTGGCCACGTTGATTTCTCAGGAAACGTTACAAGGGCTATGAGGGCTATTGACGGAACAATTGTTCTTGTATGCGGTGTTGAAGGGATAATGCCTCAGACAGAAACAGTTGTAAGACAGGCTCTTAGGGAGAGAGTAAAGCCAGTTCTTTTCATTTCCGTCTCCTCCCAGGATCGACCATATATTTGGTATACCATAGTATACTGTCTTGAATATAGCATACGCCGAAAGATGTGTCAAGGACTTTTGTGACCTTTTTTCTGATTATTTC
>CAYUUH010000226.1:0-1996 GCA_964447855.1 uncultured Methanosarcinales archaeon
TAAATCCCCTAACTGCATTCTCAGGGATGCGGTATGCAGGAATCCCTCCTCTCTTCAGAATGTCTCTTCCCTCTTCAACATCAGCTTCGCCCATCCACGAAGCAATAAGTGTTTTTTTATTCTTGTTGGGCAGGCTTACCATTGCCCTTGCAACTGACTTGGAATCAGTCATTGCCTGAGGAGTAAGTATTACAAGCACACCATCTACATCTTCATCATCAATGCATAGCTCAACAGCTTTTTGGTATTTCTCATGGTCTGCATCTCCAAGCACGTCAACAGGGTTGCCCTTGCTCCATGCCGCAGGAAGGACTTTGTTTAGCTTCTCAATAGTATTATTTGAGAGTTTTGCAAGCTGCCCCCCTTTGGCTATAAGATAATCTGTTGCAATAACTCCAGGGCCTCCTGCATTTGTCACTATGGCTACCTTTTTGCCCAATGGCTCTTTCTGCATTGCCAGGCTCTGCGCACAGTCGAAAAGCTCTCCTATAGAATTTACCCTTATTATTCCAGCTCTTTTGAATGCAGCCTCAAAGACGGCATCATTTCCTGTAAGGCTTCCTGTATGTGACATGGCTGCTTTAGAGCCTTCAGAGCTTTTTCCAACTTTTAGAACAATAATCGGCTTTGTCCTTGCAAATGCCCTTGCTGCGCTTAGGAACCTTTTTGCATCAGTAAGAGACTCCATATAAATCAGGATTGCTGATGTCTGAGTGTCGCTTCCAAAATAGTCTATCAAATCGTGGAACCCAACATCTGCCATAGAGCCTATAGAAACGAAATGGCTGAATCCTACATTCTGGCTTATTGACCAGTCGAGGATAGCTGTGCATAATGCCCCGCTCTGGGATACAAAAGCAATTCTGCCTGGAAGCGCCATCTTGTTTGCAAAGCTGGCATTAAGGCTTAAGTGAGGCCTTATGAATCCAAGACAGTTTGGCCCAATTACCCTCATTCCATATTTCCTGGCTATTGCAACTATCTGGCTGGTCATTGCTTTTCCTTCTTCGCCTGCCTCAGTGAATCCCGCAGAGATGATAACGATCCCAGTTACCCCGGCCTTTCCGCATTCTTCAACTATCCCTGGAACAGTTGGAGCAGGAGTTGCTATAAGTGCAAGGTCTACTTTGTCAGGAACCTCTGATATAGAAGGATATGCTCTTACTCCATCTACACTCTTCCTTTTTGGATTTACAGGATATATAATACCATCATATCCGCTTCCTACAAGATTTTTCATCAAGGCATTTCCGACATGGCCTTTTTTGTTAGTGGCGCCTATTATAGCAACACTTTTTGGGTTAAACAATTTCATTAGCTTCTCTGACTTCATTTTACACACTCCAATATTTTGAAAGATTTTTCTCAAGCCTGTGCATCCTCGCTTCAAACTCCTGCACAGTCTGTATCATCGAGTCTGTAGCCCTCTCCTTGAATCTTAAGGGCTTGTCGTTCACACCATCTACAAAGTTAAATATGCACTTTGGAAGGACTTCCACATTATATCCTCCCTCAAGTGTCGCAAATACATTTTTGAACTTTCCGCTTAATAACTTTCCTATTTTATAGTATATATTCATGCTTAGCCTTAGCTCAAGCAGGAGGTCATGCTGATGCGTGTCAAAACCAGCTGATACAGCAACAACGTCTGGATTGAACTGTTTTGCAATCGGCATTATAGAATTGATAGCATTCATGTAAATATCATCACCTGAACCAGGAGGCAATGGAACATTGATTGTATAGCCTTCTCCTTTTCCCTCTCCTATCTCATCCTCTGTTCCTCCGCCAGGGAAAGCAGGGCTTTGGTGCAGAGACCAATAAAGCACTTTATCAGTGTTGTAAAAGAATTTTACAGTTCCATCCCCAAGATGCCCATCAAAGTCAAATATAAGCACCCTCTTGCCTTCATTTACAAGTTTTTGCGTAGCAATCGCCACATTATTGAAGATACAGAACCCGCTTGACATTTCAGGGTGAGCATGATGCCCTGGAG
>CAYUUH010000227.1:0-1994 GCA_964447855.1 uncultured Methanosarcinales archaeon
CTTGAGATGACAAACTTAGCGCTTTCCATCTTAATTTCCTCCTGCCTTAAGAAGGCCTTCAGAATTAAGCTGGTCAAGCGCGCTTATCATCGCAAGCGGGAACATTATTGTTACATCGCCTATGACAGTTGCAACATCGCCCTCATCCTTGACCTTGCCCCATGATTTTGCCTCATCAGTCGTTGCGCCTGAAACGCTGCCTGATGTCTTATGGGCAGTAGTCATGTAAACAGCATATTCTGCCCCTCCGTTGAGCAGTGTGGAAAGTATTGCATGGTGCTTTGAGACACTCCCACCCAAAGCAATTACTCCTTTTTTGTCGTCGTGGCTTGTTGCAAATAGGATATTCCCGAAATCCTTGACAACATCAACAACAAAGTCATTGTGCTTCTGCTGGAAAAGATAAAGGTGGAACCCGAATGCGCCGTCAGTCACAGCAGGGCAGAATATAGGGATATTATGCTTTGCAGCCTGGCAGAGTATAGAGTCTTCGTCATTCAACATAAGGCCTATCTCCTTAAACATCTCAGAGACAGTCCATCTCTGCTGCTTTGCGTAAAGCTTGTCAAGGATAGGCATGATCCTGTCCTCAAAGTTCATGTAGCTCTCGTTCTTTACGAAAAGATTTCCTATCCTGTTGATGCCTTTCTCATGCAGCTCGACATCATCACTCTCAAACCTTCCGATAGAGAACTTTTCTCCGGCAGACTTCATTATGTCTTCTTCAATGCCGCCGACAGTCGTCACTATAACATCAGCCATCCCAAGCTTAATCAGCTGTGCAAAAAATCCGCGCAGGCCTGAAGTGACCATATTTGATGTGAACGTAAGAAATATCTTTGCAGAGTCCTTCTTCATCCTGACAATGACCTCTGATGCCCTCTTTAGCTCTACGCTCTGGTAGCCCAGGCTTCCGAAGCTTTCCATCAGCTCATTCACTTTTATCCCATTCTTCCATTTGAAATCTTTAACATAGTCCATATTTACCACCTTATTGGATTATTAGTATTTTATTGACTTAATATCGTGCAAAGAGCACAAGCAAATAACATAACAGCGCATAACTTTATCTAGAAGAAACAGCCTACGACCCGGACTTTCTTACTGAATCCATGCCCTCGAAGAATAGAAGAACATTTATAAAGCTTGTTGCAAACTCCAGAACCATGATATTGGCAGATGTTCACGCGCACCTTGACCATGCAAAGTTCAACGGCATCCTCGACAAGGTGATAGATAACGCAAAAAAGGCAGGCGTAAAGGCAATAATCACCTCAGGAGTAAACTCAGCTACAAACAAGATAGCTTTGCAGCTCCAGGAAAAATATTTTGATATCGTTAAGGCTTCTTTCGGATTATACCCTATAGATGCGCTTGCAAAAGAGCTTGAAGGCTCTGAATCAGGATCTTTTGTTAGGGATGTTGAAAAGGTTGATGTTGATGACCAGTTAAAGTGGATGGAGAAAAACAAGGACAAATGTGTTTCCATAGGCGAGGTTGGCCTTGACTATCATTGGATAAAGGATAAGCAGACAGAGATGAAGGCTGTTTTCCAGAAAGTCATAGCCTTAGTCGAGAAGATAAAGAAACCGATTATAGTTCATACAAGAAAGGCAGAGCAGGACTGCGTTGATATGCTTGAGTCTTCAAAGATAAGCCCAAGAAAAATAGTCCTCCATTGCTTTTCAGGCAGCAAGAAGCTTATCAAGCGCGCTTCAGACAACGGGTGGAACTTTTCAATACCTCCAGTTATAGTGAGGCTCCAGCATTTCCAGATGATGGCTGAGATGGTTAGCATAAGCCAGCTGCTGACAGAGACAGACGCGCCGTACCTAAGCCCGTATCCGGAAAAGACGAATGAGCCTGCCTATGTCGCAGAGACAGTAAAAAAGATTGCAGAGATAAAAGGATTTGACGCGAATGAAACTGCAAACAGTATATTCATGAACTACCAGGACATATTTACAGGATAAAATGATCCAAAAAACACCATA
>CAYUUH010000228.1:0-1982 GCA_964447855.1 uncultured Methanosarcinales archaeon
GTAATTAACATGGCAGAGAGTGTTATTGAGGTTAAGCTAAGCCTTGAGAAGATGAAAGAAATAGGCATAACAATGAACAACCTTGTCAAGGCAGTGACCGGAGAACTAAAGGGGTATAATATAAAACAGAAAGATGATTTGCTGATACTAAAGGCCCGCGGAAAAGAAGAGGCTATGAAAGAGATTTACAAGGCAAAGGAAAAGGTAAAAGACATCCATATCAAGGGAGTCAAGGGGATTTTACAGGTTCTGCCTGTAAAGCGCGGAGATGAATATATAATAATCACTGCAGGCTCAAATATGGCTGATATCCTCACGCTTAATGAGGTTGATGCTGAGAGGACAACAACCAACAACATCTTCGAGATTCAGGATGTGCTTGGTATTGAGGCTGCAAGGCAGGCAATAATCAATGAAGTTTACAAGGTTATTGAGAGCCAGGGACTTAATGTTGATATAAGGCATATAATGCTTGTGGCTGACACCATGTGTGCTTCAGGCCAGATAAGAGGAATAACGAGGTATGGTATAGTAAGCGAGAAAGCGTCTGTTCTTGCAAGAGCTTCATTCGAAACTCCGATTAAGCATATAATAAATGCTGCTATGATTGGAGAAGTAGACAAGCTGAACTCAGTTGTTGAGAACGTCATGCTTAACCAGCCAATACCAATAGGTACTGGTCTGCCAAGCTTAGTAACCACAATAAAGAAAAATGGCAAAGGAAAGAATTGATAAGAAAGTACTGGAATTAAGGAAATTAATCAGCGACAAGAAGCTTTTAGTCGGAACTAAAAGTACAATCAAAGCTCTTAAGTTAGGCAAGATTGAGGAAGTTTTCCTGTCACAGAACTGCCCTGCAAAAACCAGAGAAGACATAAATCATTACAGCGAGCTGTCAAAAGCAAAAGTAACGCAGCTTGAATATCCAAATGATGAGCTAGGCATATTGTGCAAGAAATCTTACTCTATTTCTGTCCTTGGACTGCTTAAGGGTAAAGCTAAATGAGAATAAAATACGACGCTGATATCCTCAAGTACATGTCCTTATTTGAGTCTGTGACTAAATCTAGCCTCAAGGACTGCATCGTGAACGACCAGCTGCTTTTTGTTGTCGAGCCGAATGAGATAGGCAAGGCAATAGGAAAGCAGGGCTCTAATGCGCGAAGGCTTGAGGCGCTGCTCAAAAAGAGGATAAAGATAGTTGAATTCAGCCCTGAATCAACACAGTTCGTCAGGAATATGATATATCCCCTGCAGGCAACAAATGTCGCAGAGGACAACAGAATAATCACAATAACAGGCCCGGACACAAAAACAAAGGGGCTTATAATAGGGAGGGATGCGAAGAATTTGAACTTTTTAAAGGATATCGTGAAAAGATACTTTGATATCGACGATATTAAGGTTGTCTGAACGTAAGCTTTTTAAAGTGAATACGAATTCTTTCTATAAAAATGGTCAAAAAATCAAGAGGACTTAACACGGGCAAGAAGCTCAAAGCCAGAAGGAAAAGGAGCATGTGGATGAATCCTAAGTTCGTAAGAAGGACTCTCCATCTTAAGGAAAAATCCGATCCATTAAAGGGAGCTTCGCAGGCTAAAGGCATTGTTCTTGAAAAAGTGCAGCTTGAAGCAAAGCAGCCAAACTCAGCTATGAGGAAGTGTGTAAGGGTCCAGCTTGTAAAGAACGGAAGACAGATTACTGCTTTCCTTCCTGGAGACGGCGCAACAAAACTTGTTGATGAACACGACGAGGTTATGGTTGAGTGCATTGGCGGCGCAAAAGGAAAGTCCAAAGGAGATATTCCTGGAGTCAGGTGGCAGGTTATCAAGGTTAATGATCAAAGCTTAAACGCCCTAAGAAGGGGAAAAGTAGAGAAGGCAAGAAAGTAAAATGAGCGAACTAAAAGCTTTTGACAGATGGTCCACAGAAGGAATCAAGATAGAGGATCCTGGGCTTATCGACTATATCTGCCTCGACCC
>CAYUUH010000229.1:0-1981 GCA_964447855.1 uncultured Methanosarcinales archaeon
ACTGGGCAGAAAGCTATAGTTCTGTTGCCATGGCCTTTATTTTCCCATACTCCCACCATCATATATGAGGGGTTTTTTCCAAATCTGGGCATTACTGAGCCAGAGCCAAACACGCTAACCTGATTATGGTAAGAAACAAAAGGAGAAAGATGTGAGTGGGCAACACCTGCTGAAGTAATGCTCTCTGGAAGGTTGGCTGCAACATATTCGGCAGTATAAACTCTCCCCCCCAAAGGCTGGCTGGAGCTTTTAATAAGCAATGATTCAGGAGTTATTCCAAAAACCCTTGCAGTTTCAGGGTCTTCCAGGGCTTTTTTAGGAGCGACATAATGCGCCCATTCCTGGGGATTAAGCGGATTAGAGTGGGTTAAAAGCATACCAAGCTCAGGCAGCCGCAAAGAATGAGGCAATGACCTTAGATAGTTCATAACATTGTCTCCCCGTTCATAATCCTCTTCTATATACCCTAGCTTGAATATGGTTTTCAGGAATTGTGGCCTGAGCTCCATCAAACTCTTAGCCATTGCACGCAGCAAAGAGTCTTGCGGCCTAGACGAAACCAGTTCAGGAAGCGGTAAATTCACAGCATCAGATAATTCGAGCTCCCTCCTTCTCTCATTAAGCACCTGCCTAGCAAACTCTGTAAGATAACTCCTTCCAAACCTGGCTGAAAAAGATGTATTCTCTGAGACAACCTGGCAAAGAAGCCCTTCAAGCTCCTTCCACGCCTCTTCCCTGTTCTCTGTAGATGTAGCATTCTGGATAAACTCTGCTGTCGGTTTCAAGGCTTCCCTGGCGTCCCTTGCGCCTAACGCCAAGTCATTTCCATAAATCTGCCTAAGAGCATATAATATCGAGGAATAAGTCCCATCATTAACTCTAAGAGCATAACCCAGGTAATTTGAAGGGGCTTCTGCCTGGGTAAGCAAGTGGGAATCCTGATTTCCCAGAACCCCTGCTTCGCAGTGTTTCATGACAAGCTCTGCACATTCGCGCGGCTCTGTCCCATATCCAACGAGGTCCCCGACAAACAGGATTCTTTCTATACCCCTATTATGGATATCTTCCAATACTGCTTCAAGCAACTCCTTAAAACCATGAATATCCGAAATGACACCTAGTTTATAGTCTGGTTCTCTGTCAGTTTCTAGCACTCTGATACACCCATATAAGAGGATAGAATAAAGTTCAGTATTTAAACCTTACTACCCTAGAGTAGTTAAATCATATATGATTAACAAAATGGTCATAGCCATGCTTGGTAATTAAATCCTCTTGGCCATTCTTGTAAATGCGAACTCCCTTTTTCTTTGTTATCTCACCAATCAGATAGCCTCTTACCTTGCTTAGGTTCTTTTCAGAAACTGTAAATATCAGCTCAAAGTCTTCTCCGCCATAAAGCGCGTAGTCAAGGGCCTTGTTCCCTATAAGATGCGCTGCTTTCTTTGTTTCATTATCAAATGGTATATTGTCTCCGTAGATTACAGCCCCCACATTGCTCTGCTCGCATATCCTGGTTATGTCTGAAGCAGCTCCGTCTGAGACATCAATCATTGCGTTTATGTAGTTTAGGAACTTCTGAACTTTCTCGTATTTTGCCTTGGGCTCTGTATGCGCCTCAATTATTGTTTTGAAATCTTTTCTGGTCTTTCTATTGATTTTTCCCTTTATGAATAATTTTAATGCTGCTGTTGAAGCTCCTAATGGGCCTGTTGTAAGGATAAAATCCCCTGGCTTTGCGTCTGACCTTAAGCAGAGGTTTTCTTTCTTAACCTCTCCAATCATGTCAATATCAATAACAATCTGATTGGCATGAGTCATATTTCCGCCAATAATCTCTATGCCATGCTTCCTGCAGGCTTTCCTCATGCCTTTGTAAAGCCCATCGACAAATTCAACACTGGCATCCTGAGTCAATGCGAGGGAAACAAGCATATATTTCGGTTTGCCGCCCATTGCTCCTACATCGCTGGCATTTAAC
>CAYUUH010000230.1:0-1942 GCA_964447855.1 uncultured Methanosarcinales archaeon
TGATTCTAAGGTAAGAATGAAATACATAATAATACTCGGAGATGGCATGGCTGATTATGCTATAAAAGAGCTTAAAGGAAAGACTCCCCTGCAGGCAGCAAAGACTCCAAATATGGACTGGATTGCTGCAAAAGGTGTCAACGGAAAGCTGATCACAGTGCCTAAGGGAATGCCTCCTGGCTCCGATGTTGCAAATCTTTCTGTTCTTGGTTATGAATCGAACCAGTGCTATACTGGACGAGGGCCGTTAGAGGCAGCATCAATGGGAGTCCAGCTCGGAAAAGATGATATTGCATTCAGGTGCAATCTTATCACTGAGAAAGACGGCGTGCTTGTAGATTACTCTTCAGGCCATATATCAAATGAAGAGTCAGCAGAGCTCATGAGGGCTGTACAGGTGCAGTTCGGCAAGCCGGATATAGAGTTCCACAACGGAGTAAGCTATAGGCATCTTCTTGTGCTGAAGAAAGGAAACTATTCAGAAGACATTGAGTGCGTTCCACCTCATGATGTTGTAGGCTCCAAGATTGCAAAAGTTCTTGTCAAGGCAAAATCAGCCAAAGGCGAGAAGACAACCCATATGCTCAATAAGATGATTCTTGACTCAAAGGCTTTCCTTTCAAAGCATCCTGTTAATATCAAAAGGGCCAAGGAAGGAAAGAATATGGGCAATATGATATGGCCCTGGTCTCCTGGAAAAAAGCCGTCAATGAAGACTTTCCGGGAGCTTTACGGAATAAAGGGTGCAGCAATATCTGCAGTAGACATCATTTTTGGGATAGGAATCTATGCAGGATTTGATCCCATCAAGGTTAAAGGGGCAACTGGCCTGTATGACACAAATTACGAAGGTAAGGCAGATGCATGCATCAAGGCACTTAATGATTATGATTTAGTTTTTGTCCATATAGAAGCTCCTGACGAAGCTTCACATGGAGGAGACTTAAAGCTAAAGATAAAGACTATAGAGGATTTGGATAAGAGGCTCATTGGCAGAATCCTTGGTAAGGTTGATTTGAAGAAAACGACAATTGCGGTGCTGCCTGACCACCTTACACCTGTAGAAGTAAAGACTCATGTTGCAGAGCCAGTTCCTTTTGCTATATACAGCCCCAAGATAAAGAAAGACTCAGTAGATAAGTTTGATGAGTTCTCTGCTGAAGAGGGCTCGCTTGGAACAATAGGTCCAAAAGAATTCATTAATACCTTTTTAGGGAGGCAGAAATAAATGGTACAGATAAAACCTTTGAATGGTCTGATGTTTAATAAAGATAAAGTAAAAGACTTAAAATTAGTGCTTACTCCGCCTTATGATGTCATAAGCGAGGATGAGAGGAAAGTTTTTGCAGAAAGTTCTCCATATAATATGGTCCACCTGATTCTCAGCGAGGAAAAACCAGGAGACAGCAGCACAGAGAATAGGTATATCCGCGCAGCAAAGCGCATGAAGGACTGGGCCAGTGAAGGCGTATTAGTCAAAGACAAAGAAACCTGCATCTATGTTTATTCGCAGGAGTATCTGTTAAGAAAATATCAGAAGGCCCCTGTAAGGAAAGTAAGGAAGGGATTTATTGCTCTTGCCAAGATAGAAGATTATTCTAAGAAGGTTATCATGCCTCACGAGAAAACGCTGTCAAAGCCAAAAGAAGACAGGCTGAACCTGATGAGGGCAACCCACACAAACCACGGCCAGATTTTCCTGCTTTACCAGGACGAGAGCGGAGCCATGGCCCAGATAATAGAATCTGAGGCGTCAAAACAACCGGATGTTGAGTTTACCGACACTAACGGGATAAAGCACAAGCTGTGGAGAATATCAAACAAGTCTGAAATAGAGAACATTACAAAGGAAATGGCTGATAAAAGAGTGTATATTGCAGACGGCCATCATCGATATGAGACTGCGCTTAACTTTATGAAAGAGCACCCTTCAATTGACGGG
>CAYUUH010000231.1:0-1937 GCA_964447855.1 uncultured Methanosarcinales archaeon
ATCTTTCCCTTGTCCAGAAGATAAAGAGCCTCAAGCATAGAAAGCTGGACTTTTCCGTCTTCGAGGATTGTTCCAAACCTGCTCTGATTGTAGAATTCTCTAGCTGTATCTGAGTTTTCAGTTAAAACCCTTTCTCCGGCAAAAACGGTTTTGACTAGAGGGGTCTTCTCTGACTTTTTCTCTGTCATGTTATCTGAGGATAGTAGTGCAGCTTAAAAACCTTCTTATTGTGCTCATTCTTTTCAATATAGAAAATATGTTTAAATAAAAAGTATTATATAGCTACCGAGCTTCCTTGTCGTCATGCAAGTTACATTTTTGGGCACTTCATCTATGGTGCCTACTAAAGAAAGGAATCATACGGCAGTCTTAATTAGTCATAACGGTCATGGAATCCTTATGGACTGCGGTGAAGGAACACAAAGGCAACTGAAGATTGCAGGGATAAAGCCAACACAGGTAACAAAGGTTCTTATCTCGCATTGGCATGGTGACCATGTTTTAGGTTTGCCTGGGCTGATACAAACTCTTGGCGCTTCTGAGTATACAGGGACTCTTGAAATTTATGGGCCAAAGGGAACTAAGAAAAGATTTGAGGATATGTTCAAGGCTTTTGTGTTTGACAGGAAACTAGAATTAACAATTCATGAAGTAAGCCCCGGAAAGTTCTTTGACTGCGAAGAGTTTTCATTAGAGGCTCTTCCATTGGAGCACAACATTGATACGCTAGGGTATGCTTTTGTTGAACATGACAGAAGAAGAATTGATGTAAAGGCTGTAAAAAAGCTTGGAATTCCTGAAGGCCCTCTGCTTGGCCAATTGCAGGATAACAAGACCATAGAGTTCAAGGGCAAGAAGGTAAGCCCAAAAGATACAACCTATGTTGTGCCTGGGAAGAAAATCACATTTATTGCTGATACGGTCTATTGCAATAATGCTGTAAAGCTTGCAAAGGATGCTGACTTGCTTATTTGCGAGTCTACCTACTCTTCAAAGCTTGAGGGAAAGGCAGAGGAGTATGGCCATCTGACTGCAAAGCAGGCTGGGCTAATCGCAAACAAGGCAAATGCAAAGCAGCTTGTCCTAACTCATTTTTCTGCGAGGTACAAGAACACCCAAGAAGTTGAAGAAGACGCAAGAGAAGTCTTTGATAATGTTATCTGCGCTGAAGATTTTATGAAGATTAAAGTATGATTATCTTAAAATGAGCCGAAAATCGAAAGGCATTAACGCTGAACGCGACCTTATCCACAAATTCTGGGCTCTAAATGATTGGTCTGCTGTGAGGATAGCTGGCTCTGGAAGCAATAGGTATCCTTCTGCTGACGTGCTTGCAAGCAACAAACTAAGGAAGCTTGCGATAGAATGCAAGACAAGCAAAGAGACCAGTAAATATTTGTCTAAAGACGATGTGGAACAATTAAGATTATTTTCAGAGGCGTTTGGGGCAGAGCCTTGGTTTGCGTTTAAGTTTGACAGGGAAAACTGGTTTTTTGTCAGTATAGAAGACCTTCAAAGTACAGGGAACAATTTTATGATGTCTTTAGATATTGCAAGAAATAAAGGGCTGTTATTTGAAGAATTGATAAAATAAAATTATAAGAAAAAGCTTACTTGCGCTTTTTCAACTGCTGTTCTATTCTCCTCTCTTCTTTTTCTATCCTTACTTCTTCAACTGCTATCTTTCTTGTCATCTTTTCGATGTTCTCGTCCATTCTTGCTATGCGCCTCTCCATAAGAACCAGCACTCTAAGCGCATATACTATAGCAGCCAAGGTTCCTATAATAATTGCAAGTGTAACCTGGGTAATATTTAAGATTGGATCTGCCATATTTTCACCTCTTTTGTGGATATATCCTTTTTATTTAAAAGAAGTAGTTATATTTAAATGTTTGTTTTATAAATATTAAGGATTAACGAACTTAAAGCTGGTTCT
>CAYUUH010000232.1:0-1934 GCA_964447855.1 uncultured Methanosarcinales archaeon
CGTTGTAAAGTTCTTCCTCAAATGTTGCCCTTATATACTCTTTATGCTTTATCTGCGGCGACCATATACCATCCTGCAGATTAACCTCGCTAAATATGTTAGAAATGAGCTTGCGGTTCTTATCAAGATGCTCAGCATCAATTATGTTTATCTCTCCAAAGCCAGGGTCTTCTGGAGTAAGTACAAATGAATATTCCTCCCCAGGGATAAGATTATCCTTGAACAATACCCACTCCCCATTGCATTCCTGCCCATCAAAGTCCCAGTCTTTGCATTTGTATAGTGAGCTTCCTTTGGCAGTAACAGTGACAACTGCTTCTGTGAAGTTTATTTTTGTGGGGTCTATAGCATAGACCTCGGCAAACTTCCCTTCTTTCTCCTTAGGAACATCATCTACTCTGATAAACTCTGTGACATCTTTATCCAAGTCTGCATTTCTTATTTCGATGCTCTTAACCGGACTTTCTTCAATCTTTACCTCGATATCATATAGCCCTTTTTCAACAGAGTCTTGAGCGATGGGCCTTCCATTCTTGTTTATTTGTATAGAAGACTCGACAACCTTTCCTTCGCTGTCCCGTATTTCAAGCTCAGCATTTACTTTTTCCCTTTCCCATACCCTTCTGAAGGCATATTCTAGCACATCGACGTTTAATACTGCGTTCTGGACTTCAAATGTAATTTTATAAGAATGTTTACTGAACCCAGCCAAGCTGCATGTTTCAATGCACTCATCCTTGAAAGGAACTGCGCTGTTGATTCTTTCCCAAATGTTTGCTTCTGTATCAGTTCCATTAGCATTGCACCCTGACCACATTTGTTGCTTAACATCTTCTGCAAATCCCCTGGGTTCAGGAGCAGATTCTTCCATAATCTGCGCACTCCTATCATAATTATGGCTTAGTCCATCACTGAGAGAAGATACAGCCTTGCTTACTTTGTAGCTTATCGAGAATCCTATATTTTCAGAAGAATCAGCTTCTTCTTCACATTCATCTTCAGGCAAACTGCTTGACGCAGCTCCAATACTATTGTCTTTGCTGATAAACTCAGCATCATCTGGTTTAGTTGAATCATCAAGGAGTGAGCTGTCAAAAATCAGATACTTTTTACCTTCATTCTCTATATATACCTTGGCAGTTCCGTTCCCGACAAGCGACCCAGACATCCTCAGTGCTTTAAGGTCAACTTCCTTTCCAAAGTTAAGCATAAAGCTTGAGTCTTTCTCAATAGCAATGTTTAAGTCAATGTTTGGCCTTGAGTCGTTCTTTATAATTGTGGACATGCCAAGCTTGAACAGCAATCCAAGCATTGCTAATGCTACTATAATCAATACAACTTTTTTTAACAACGGATAATCTCTCATTTTTTATTTGCCCTGTTGTACACAGTCCATATTGTCCTGTCATCCCTGTTCAGCAAAACTGCAATCTCATGAAGGCTTATTCCCAGTTTTTCTTTCATGTATTTTGTAATATTCTCAAGCACACTAAGCTTCCTGTTAGTTATTATGTCAGCAGGGATAAGATATTTTGAAGGCTTGACAGAAATTCCTTCAGGCATTTTCTTTCTAGAATTATTATAGGTGGTCCAGATGCATCTCTCATTTCTGTTAAGCATCTCCCCAATACCATGGAAGCTGAGCTTTTTGTTCTCCTTGAGGTATTTAGTTATAGTCTCAAGCGCGCTAAGCTTCCTATTATCGAAGATTGAGATTGGCAGGAGTACTTCTTTTTCTTTTCCCCCCACCAAGCTGTTACTCTCTTCGATATTTAATTTATGTTCCTGTTGGAGGTGTTTAACAAATAAATCGAGAAGTTCTGATTTGCTTCTGTCAGCAAAGAAGCTCCTTAGGAATTCAGAATGGGCCGTAGCTAAATCTGTAGATGAGCCATATTCTTGGTATTTTTTTCCCATCTTGTAAGGTTAGTTAC
>CAYUUH010000233.1:0-1930 GCA_964447855.1 uncultured Methanosarcinales archaeon
CTGCTTCCCTAAGGCTCGATGGGCTGGTTAAGTCTATATTTCTTCAGGTCGAATATGAAACTGAGAAAGACCCAGGAGACCCGGACGGCAAAAGGCTGGTGGGTGTATATAAGGATGCTCGGAAGAAGGATGTGACTAAAGAACAGTTATCATCGGCAGTACCTCAAGTCCAGTCTGTATCAAGCATAGACTTGGTTCTTGAGGAAGTAGGATATACTCACCCAGGCAGGCAGCGCGAGGTCTTGTTCAGGGAAAAGCACCAGGACAGGAACAAATATTCTAAATTTAGAAATGCTGTTTCGAACTTATGGGGAGATATATGTGTGATGGGAGCTTCTCTTGCTTCATACGAGCCTTCATTAGTGAGGTATAGAAGGTCTTCCCTCACTCCGTGGATAATAATCGGAATGGGGATTGCTGTTGTAACTACCGCAGCGCCTTATTTAGTTGATGCAATCATAGAATATATCAAGAAATAGTTCTAGCTTGTTAAAAACCGCCGACGCCCGGATTTGAACCAGGATATCCTTTCGGAAACGGGCTCTCAAGGCCCGCGCAGTGCCAGATTGTGCCACGTCGGCATTAGAAAGCAGATTTCCGATAATGTTTATAAATTTATTGCAAATCTTTTGGGAGAAGAATAGGTATTCCGTTCCTTACGGGGTAGGACTGGCTGCATTTTCTGCATTTGAGGCTTTTTCCGTCCTCTGAATATTCCAGGCTGACCCTGCAGTCAGGGCATGCCAAGACATCCAGCAATTCTTTAGATATAGCTTCTCCGTCCATTCTGACCAAAACCTTTATAAATAAAAAGCACTCCTGATATATAAATTTATTGGAATTTATTCATCCTTAATCAGGGGTGCAATATAATTTAAGAATCTTTTTGTGGGTGGTTAAAAAATGGGTGAAATGGTAAAAAAATGCCCCGAGTGCGGCGGCATAAACTTATTCTGGAATCGCGACAAAGGCGAAGTTATCTGCAAGGACTGCGGTCTTGTCATAGAAGACAAGATGGTTGACTTTGACCAGGAATGGCGTGAGTTTGACTCAGGCGATGCCGACAAGAAGAGGCGCGCAGGAGCTCCTATGACCTACACCCAATATGACCAGGGCCTCGGTACAGAAGTTGGCCAGAAAGCAGATATGTTTAAGCTTGCAGGAAAAAACAGGAACAAATTTTACAGGCTGAGAAAATGGCAGTACAGGATTTCAACTGCAATTGAAAGAAACCTAAAGCTTGCATTAGCAGAACTAAAGAGAGTGTCATCATATCTAAAGCTTCCAAGCTCTGTAGAAGAAGAGTCAGCAAGAATCTACACATTAGCCGTTCAAAGAAGCCTTGTAAGAGGCCGTTCTATGGAGAGCGTTGTTGCCGGAGCACTGTATGCAGCATGCAGAAGGCATGATGTTCCGAGAACACTTGATGAGTTATCAGAAGCATCCGGGATAGAGAAAAAGGAAATAGGAAGAACCTACAGGTTTGTTACAAGGGAGCTAGGGATAAACATACTTCCTTCAAACCCGGCAGATTACATCGCAAGGTTCTCAAGCTCACTTAAGCTTAACCCAGAAACACAAAGCAAGTCAGTTGAAATTCTTGAAAAAGCGCAAAAAGCCGAGCTAACCTCGGGCAGAGGACCAACTGGAATTGCTGCAGCTGCGCTTTATGTTGCCGCATTGATTAATGGCGAGAAAAGAACTCAAAGGGAAGTTGCTGATGTTGCTGGTGTGACTGAAGTTACAATCAGGAACAGGTACAAGGAGCTCTTGGAGAAGCTTGATTTGGAAAAAGAAGTCAAGAAGACCAAGAAAAGGAAATAGTTTTTATATCCTACATATATTCTTTCTTAAAAAAGATGGATTTTTTGCTTAGTCGGCAGAAGATGATAGAAATACCAGCATCCCAAACATGATAAACATTATCTAA
>CAYUUH010000234.1:0-1918 GCA_964447855.1 uncultured Methanosarcinales archaeon
GTAAGTCCAGACATAGTTATACAGGACAAAGCAAAGAAGGTGTATACTCAAAGAGTAAGGGCTGCAGTCCATAATCATAGGCATAGGGGGTACAAAAAAGACAGGCAGCCGCCGAATGTCCACTATGTGGGTCACGTTTTTGGAGAGAATGAACCAGCAGTCAAGGGCAGGATACTCATTAATACCGGTTCAGTAGGAGAGCCAAGACAATGCAATGATGGAGGGGAGCTGATATACCAAGCCACAGGAATAGTAGTCATGACTCACCTTAAGTCTCTGCCTTATGCTACCTACCCAACAAGAGTAAGTTATGATCATGTGGGTGTAAGAGAAGAAATAAGCAAAATGCTTTCTTCACAAGGGGATAAATAAAGATGGGAGAAAATAACTCAGCAGCACTAACTGGAAATGAAATTGGCCCGTATAAAGTAGGCTATGTTCTAGGTGCTGGGGGAATGGGACTTGTTTATCATGCTACTAAAACCCCTAGAAGAGTTGCGCAGCATTTTAGGGCAGGAACCATCGAAGAGAATATTGATGCTGAGATAGTTGACCTTATGAGGGACGGAAATGTTTATGAAATTCCAGGAGTTCCTGAATTAGCTGAGCTTATGAGCCTTCAGCGAGAGCAAAGAGCAGACGCATTCTTTGATAAGGATTTCGAGGATGGTACAACACTTGATGAGAGGGTTGTTTCGGCTGTTTCTGCTATGCCTAGGGAAGACAAGCTTAAGCTTATGGAGGGTCCTGATATACATAGACTAGTAGGAGAACGTATTCTAAACGGGTATCTCCCTGAAATAGCCGAAGGGGATTATTCCATGGGAAGTCTCAAAACTCTGCTTGAACCTGTTGCAGGCCTAAAAGGTGCAGTGAGAAAAAAAGCCCTTGAAGGAAAATCAAAGGAAATCAAAGAAGCAGTTTCAGCACTTCCAAGAGAACATGCACTCAAAATACTTGAAGGATATATATACAAGAATGAGAAAGACAAATCAACTGCAGATGCAGTATTCTATGCAAAGCAGGCAGACGAAGAACGAGGTGAGGCAATAAAGACATTCAGGCTTCCTGATGAGTTCAATCCTAACCTGCCTGGAGACATACCTGAGCGATTCAAGCGTGAGGCCCATCTTCAGTTTAGGTACAATGAGCCGGATACAGTAAATGCGCACTCATATATAGAAAGTATTGAGGTCAGTACTCCAGAAGGAAAAAGATATGTTGGTGCAATGGCAATAAGACTCATAGAAGTTCCTAAATTCAAGGCAGGCGATGAAATCAGGCTGATGCGCCTTGAAGAATATGCAGAAAATACAGCATATATTGAAATGGAACCTCGGGCAGCCTTGGAGTTGATAATCAGCGACTTAGAGACCATGGTAAAAATCCACAGGAGGCCTGAAGGAAAGGATAGCGCAAAACAAAGACTAAGGAGGAAATTCTTCGTAGATGAGTATGGTCTAATCTTGAGAGATGTAAAGCCTGCAAATACCCTACTTAAAGGCACTAAATCAAAGAAAGCAAGAGCAGTGATAACCTATACAAATCCTGATGGAGAAAGAGTGCAGGAAAGGGTCAGGACAATATTAAGTGACTTTGGAATGGCTGTCGGAGCAAATGTCCATATGAGCACTGTTAATGCCAGAGTTACTGGAACAGGGGGAGGAATAAAGGGAACCCCTTACTTCCTTGCAGCTAACCAGGCACAAGATAATTTTGAAGAGACCAGAAATTCTGATGTGGTGGGCCTTGGAAGGTCCTTATTCTACTTATTGGCTCCAGGAAATCATCCTTTCGAGATAAGCGAGAATGCAAACAATAAGGCTTATTCAGTTATAGTGAAGATAATCGACCCAAGTTTTGATGCACAGCTTCCTTGGGATCTAGATGCAAATATTCCTGTGGAGTATTCTGATTT
>CAYUUH010000235.1:0-1918 GCA_964447855.1 uncultured Methanosarcinales archaeon
AAAACTCTGATTTTGTCACCACTCATTAGTTTCTACAAACGAAAGATTTAAATATTGAAGTTTATTATAGAAATTATGAGTAAAAAGTTCAAAGAGTTTATTGAAGCTTATGAGTCATTTCGTGGCTCAAAAAAGGCAGCTGAAAGCATAAACTCCAGCGATGCTAGTGAGAGAGATGCTGCAAGAATGTATGCTCTGGATGCGGCTGCAAAAAACATACCAGGTTTTGAAGCTATTGCATCTAATCCTATTGCGGCTGCTGAAGTTTTGGGCTCTGATGCTTCTGTTGATAAATTACTATCTCATGCAGGATTGCATTTTGCAAGCCTTTCCGAACAAAGGTTTACCTTGGATAGGAAAGATATAATCGCAAATGTTCCTGAAAAAGGACTTGCTGCAATAGTTCTTTCAAGAATTCCTTCTCTTAAGACCAAAGGAGATAAAGTATCTGAAGCTCATGCAGCTTATCAAGAACTTATGAGCATACTTCCTGAAAGAGAAGAACAAATTAATCATAAAGAACTTCTTGAAGTACTAGCCCCTCAAATAGATAAAAAAATTAAAGCTAAAATTAGTGCAGATAAATATCTTGGCAAAGTTAAAGGGCTTGCAGATGTGACAGTGGCCACAGCCAGATTTATTCTTGCTAAATCTCCTACCAGCTGCTTAAACGGCACCATTGGATTGATTAATGAGTACAAGAAAGAATTTGAGAGTTATCTTTCAAAAGAAAGCGATAGAGCAAAGTATGCGAGAGGAATATTAACTAAGATGAAAGATGTTCCTATTGCGATGGCGGCAGTTTATGAAGCTACACAAGTCGCTAACAATGCAAAGAAGAAGAAATAGTCTGATTAAGTTATTTAGTTTTATTTTCTTTCTGAATATCTAGAAGCTTGTTGACAATTGTTGTCATTTCGTTCATGAATTTTTCGGCTATCTCCTGCCATTTGTCTATCTCGGAACCTTTTACTTCAGATACTTTTCCGTGCGAAATACTTTTGTGCATATCAAATAAGTCATTATAAGCACGTACATAACCTATATGCAACATTCCAGTATCGACGAACGCTTCTTTTAGAAAATCTCCAATATGCTCTGGGCTTGGAGGCATCTTACCTGCAGTTATAAGCGCCGCCTGGGCCGCATCTACCATTGTCCAATAAATTCCTTCTATCGCACCCATCTCTGCCATCTTGCTTCTAACAAGATGCGTTGGCGCTCTCTGAAGAGCTACAAGTGCAGCTTCGGGAGTAGATTTTATTTTTCCCTTATCAAGAAGAAACTTGAGAGGTGTAAAGAAACCGCCGAGATCAATCAGAGGCTCGCCATATCGTAAGATATTAAGAACTACAGGGTCTCCGTAGATAAGGTCCTGCCACCAGGTAGTTAGCTTTATTGTATTTACATGTAGATCTCTTCCGTAGTCTTTTGATGAAATAATCTTTCCGAGTTCTTCCCTGTACCAGGAGATAAGCTCAAGATCCCATTCGACCGAAGCGTCATCTATAATGAGAATTATATCTATATCTGATTTTGTACTAGATGTGTTTTTTGCTTGTGAACCAAAGAGTATTGAAGCCTTAATAAGCCGATCAAATTTATGCTGTACACGGAGGGCAAAATCCATGGCTATGTCCCTTTCAGTCACTATCTTTTTAGCCGTCTTTGTCACTCTCTTTTTTTTCATCTTATTGTATATATTCGAGTATTATCTTTTTAAATGTTGAGATTTACTATTCGATAGGATTGCCTGATAACCTGCTTCTACCTGACATCTGTCCGCCGAGCTCTACAGGAAGGTTTGCGAACCCCGAACCATACATTGCGTGATGCACTTCAGGATTGTTACCAAATCCGGCAAAATATCCTTGCGGACCCAAATAAGAGGCTTTCCCCGCATAGATCGGAGAACCAA
>CAYUUH010000236.1:0-1893 GCA_964447855.1 uncultured Methanosarcinales archaeon
TGGTCTACTTTATAATGGTAACGCGAAAAGATGGTGCAGATTAGCACTTTTCACAAATAACAAGGCTTAACAAAGACTCACGTTAAATCTAAACACCTCTTTTCCCTGATAATGCCCCAAAAGGGCATTTTCGGGGTTTTAAACAAAAACAAGCGCATAATCACCTCTTTTTCCCTGGTGAGAGTTTCGCAAGAGACTCTCGCCGGGGTTTTATAATCACTTTCTCAACGGAGATTAGTTTTGAAACCAAACGTTTTTATACTTCTGTAGATTATCAAGAGTGTTATGCATTAACTGCATAATGAGGCCCGTCACGAGAGTACTCAATGGAGCTGACGGCAATGCCAAGCAATGAGCTTGGGAGTTAGTGTTTCGGGCCACAAAACTTAAATTACAATTAAAAACAGAAATAGGACAAGCTTTAAGCTTTTCATCATTATTATTCATTGAATTGACCTTTAAATCGAAAAAAGAAGCATATTTGGCCTTAGTTAGCCAGAAAAGCTAGTTAGTTTTAGAAGCTTGTTCTATTGATTATAAGAGGAAGCATGGTCACCAACTCATTTACATTTTTGGTAATGAAGGCTGATTTGGCTTCTTCTTAGACTGTTAAACTGGAGGAATTAAAATGGGTAAGATAAGTATAGTAAGCGCAAAGTACATTGTTCACGCAAGTATAGAAATCGAAGGAGTAGTTGACAGGCCAGATGTGATTGGAGCAATATTCGGCCAGACAGAAGGTTTGCTTGGCTCTGAACTTGAGCTCAGAGAGCTTCAGAGGTCTGGAAGAATAGGGAGAATTGAAGTTAATGTTGATGTAAAATCTGGAAAAACGCAGGGAACTATAATTATCCCTTCTTCTTTGGACAAAGCAGAGACATCCATAGTTGGAGCTGCTCTTGAAATTATCCAGAGGATTGGGCCATGCAATGCAAAGATAAGGGTCCAGAACATTGAAGATGTCAGAGTCAGCAAGCGAAGCTTTGTCATAGAGAGGGCAAAAGAACTCTTGAAGAAGATGACTGAGACTGTGCTTCCTGACAGCCAAGAGCTTGCAGACGAGGTTGCTTATTCTGTGAGGGTCATGGAAATCCAGGAGTATGGAAAAGACAGGCTTGCAGCAGGCCCATCAATCGATGACTCTGATGAGATTGTTGTTGTTGAAGGCCGCGCAGATGTTCTTAACCTGCTTAAGCACGGAATAAAGAATGCTATAGCAATGAACGGGACTTCTGTACCTCAGACAATCATAGACTTAAGCAAGAAGAAAGTTATAACTGCTTTTGTTGATGGAGACAGAGGAGGAAACCTTATCCTTAAGCAGCTTATGATAGTTGCTGATGTGGACTACGTAACAAAGGCTCCTGACGGAAAGGAAGTTGAAGAGATAACAAAGAAGGAAATCCACATGGCATTGAGAGCAAGGATATCTGGAGAGCAGGCAAAGCTTGAGCTTGGAAAAGACATTGAAAGGATGTCTGACCAGTCAAGAAAGCCTTTGATTCCTCAGCAGGCCTTCCAGCAGAAGAAGCCAATTCAGCAGCAGCCACAGCAGCAAACGCAAGTAGCGCCGCAGCAGCCACAGCAGAGATCATTCTCGCAGAAGTTTGTAAAGAAGACTGTGGTAACTCCTGAAGAGAAGAAAGTTTTCAGCAGCATGCTTGAGAACCTTATCGGAACAAGAGGAGCGCATGTACTGGATGAAAAGCTGAACATACTTGGAAAGGTTCCTGTTTCTGAGCTGCAGGCAACGGTAACAAGCCTTGGTAAGGGCATATACGCAGTAGTTTTTGACGGCGTAATTGACCGGGACCTTGCAAAGACTGCAGAGAAGATAGGGATAAAGTTCCTTGTTGGAATGAGCTCAAAGATAAAATCAAACGAAGCAAAAGT
>CAYUUH010000237.1:0-1886 GCA_964447855.1 uncultured Methanosarcinales archaeon
ATCGTCCCAAACTCACCATCAAACCCAGGGGCAATATTTACTTTGCCATTCCTAACAGCAATAATTCCCGCAGCAATCCTGGAATCTAACCCGGCTTGCAGCTCCGATTCACCCGTATCTAATAATATTTTGAACTCAGAGCCAAATTTTTCTACAGCAGCCATGTATTCTGACACAACACCCTTAGTATTTACTCCCTTACCCTTAGCTTCGGCAATAATTTCTACTAAAGGAATCAAACTTTTAAAAGGAATTGCATCCTCTGGCACAAACCCAAGTTCTCGGTCAGCTAACTTATCAACTCGATTGGTAACACCAACTGTCACTGGCTTTAAACATACAGGACATAGCCCATTATGCTTATTAGTCTCGGTTGGCGACCAGCGGATTTTGCAGTTCCTGTGGCCATCATAATGATATTTGCCTTCTTCAGGGAAAAATTCAACTGTATATAAGAATTTAGACTTATCTTTGTGACGAATTGCGCTAAAAAGTGAGTTGTAATTTAAATCCGTGTCAAAAACACACACCTCTCTCCCTAGCTTTGCCGGTGAATGAGCATCTGAGCAGGAAATTAAGCTTATATTATCTAACATTGAAAGCCGCCAGTTCATGGCAGGATCAGAAGATAAACCAGTTTCTATGGCAAAAATGTTTTTTGTGTATTTACCAAAACATTCTTCGATCGTATCAAAGCCGGATTTTGAGCCAAAGATTGAAAACCAGGGCGTCCAGGCATGGGCTGGGATAATGACACAATATTTTGAGATATTAAAAACTATTTCAGCCAGTTTTTCCGCATCTAAGCCAAGAATTGGCCGTCCATCAGAGGTAATATTACCAATTTTTCCAAGTTCTTTATTAATTTTCTCAACAATTTCCAGTGATGGAGCAAAAACCAGATTATGAATCTTTCTAACTTTGCCGCCTTTGGAATAAATACTGCTAATCTCAACATTTAAAATGAATCTGACCCCATCAAATTCATATAAACCATCCTCAGCCGGTTTTAGTTTTTTCTTAAGTTCAGCAAACCATAATGGGTGGGTAAAATCTCCAGTAGCAATAAGATCAATACCTTTAAGCTTGGCCCATTTAGATAAACCCTCAAGTTCCATTTGCCCAGAAGTAGCACGACTATATTTACTGTGAATGTGGAGATCAGCTATAAATTTCATTTTTTCCCTTACCGGAAACCTGCGAATAAACTTCGCGGTTTCCAAATTTGGAAGCCGAGGCGTTTAGCCTCAGGCTTCTAATATCTCCCTTCTTATATCTGCCATCATGCGCATGTAGAATCTTAAATTATGAATTGTTAAAAGATGAAGCGCTAAAATTTCCCTTCCCCAGAAAAGATGGCGGATATAGGCTTTAGTAAAGTTTTTACAGCAATAACAGTCACAAGTCGGATCAACTGGCGTAAAATCTTTTTCAAATTTTGCCAGGCGAATACTAACTTTGCCTTCATAGCTTAAATAAGTTCCATGCCTGGCTAATCGAGTTGGAATAACACAATCAAAAATATCAGCGCCTAATTTTACTGCTCCCTGGATATCAGATGGAAAACCAACCCCCAATAAATGCCTTGGCGAATCCTCCGGCAAAATATCAGTCACAATATCAAGCATCTCAAACATCTGCTCCTGCGGCTCGCCAACTGACAATCCACCAATCCCATAACCAGGAAATCCTATTTCAGAAACTTCTCTGGCCGACTGCTTGCGTAGATCTCTATACATTCCGCCTTGGATGATGCCAAATAAAACTCCTCCCCCCTTACTGCCTACTGCATACTGCCTACTCTCCCTCGCCCACTTCGTCGTCCTCTCCACTGCCTTCTTGGCTTGTTTCTTCTCACATGGATACGGCACACACTCATCAAGAGG
>CAYUUH010000238.1:0-1881 GCA_964447855.1 uncultured Methanosarcinales archaeon
AAAGATAATAGATAAAGAACATGGAAGAAATGCTGCTCTAGATTCATTGAACGCAGCATTCCTTTTGGGGGCTATATATTTGTCTAGAAGAGGATTTACTTTATCATTACAAGACTTAAATGTATCTGATAAAGTAAAGAAAATGGCTGATGATATTGTTGCTGAAGCTGAAAGAAAAACACAGGAAGTAATCTCTCAGTACAAAGATAAAACTCTAGAAGTCATTCCTGGAAAGTCAATGGAGGAGACTAGAGAGGTTAAAATAGCTCAGATTCTTAATGAAGTTAGAACAAATATTGGAAATATAGTAAAACAAAACTTCCCAGCTGATAACAATGCAGCCCATATTATAAGTTCAGGCGCGGCAGGAAGCATGCTTAATATTACTCAGATTGGATGTTGCATAGGACAGCAGATGATGTGGAGCAAGCGTATTGGCTTTGGTTATACTGATAGAACATTATCATTCTTCCCGCAGGGAGATATTGGTCCACAAGCCCGAGGATTTATCAAATCTTCATACTTCAAAGGACTTAGACCATTTGAATACTTTTTTGGAGCTATGACTGGAAGAGACAGCCTTATGGACACTGCGCTAAGAACACCTAAATCAGGTTACTTATACAGAAGACTTGTAAGCGCATTACAAGACTTGAAAGTTGCTTATGATGGCACTGTTAGAGATGCATCTGACAATATAGTCCAGTTCTTATATGGAGAGGATGGAAAGGACGTTTGTAAACTGCATGTAAGGGATAATAAGATTTCACCTGGAGAGGCAGCAGGGGTTGTTACCGCTCAGTCTGTTGGGGAAGCATCAACACAGATGGTGTTGAATGTGTTCCATCATGCAGGAGTTGCTCAAATGCAGGTTACTCAAGGACTGCCAAGAATAATTGAAATCCTTGATGCAAGAAAGCAGCCTTCTACTCCTATGATGGAAATATATCTTGAAAAGGAGTTTAATAACGAGAAAGAATCAAGAGCACTTGCTGAAAAGATAAAAGAAGTAAAGTTTAGGGAGATTATATCTGAGATAAGAATTGACTTTGCTAATAAGAAGATTGAAGTTGTTCTAGATTCTAAGGCACTTAAGAGTGTTCATGTAGGTTCTCAAAAGATTATTGATAGATTAAATGAAAAAGGATTCAAGGTTAGAGGGAATGATAACAAGGTAAGTATAAATGTCGGAGACTTAAATTTCAAGCAGATTTACAGGCTTAAAGAGAAGCTAAAGGAAACAATTGTATCTGGAGTGAAGAATGTTTCGCAGGTTGTAGTTGTCAATAGGGATGGAGATTTCGTAATCTGGGCATTTGGTTCTAACTTAAAAGAAATAATGGAAATAAAAGGAGTTAATAGAGACAAAGTAACGAGTAATGATATATTTGATGTATTTGCAGTATTGGGGATTGAAGCTGCAAGACGAGCAGTTATTGTAGAGATACAGAAGGTGCTTGAAGCTCAAGGCCTTGATATCAATGAAAGGCATTTAAAGCTTATAGCAGATGCTATGACTGCATCAGGAGTCGTCAAGGGAGTGACTAGAATGGGAATCATAAGCGAGAAAGCGTCAATTCTAGCTAGAGCAACTTTTGAAACACCAGACAAGCAATTCGTTAATGCAACAATTCAGGGTGGAAGAGATGAATTATCAAGCGTTATTGAAAACATCTTATTAAATCAGGCTATCCCAGTTGGAACTGGGCTTCCAGGTTTGTTAGTTAAAATAACAGGACCTCTTGTAGACAAGAAGCTTGAGAAAGAAAAGGAAAAAGAAAAAGATAAGCAGAAGAAAGCTAAGAAAGAATAATACAAAGACAGTCTAAATCTTCATAAGATATTTACCAGGAGAGAGATTATTGAGATTGAAAAAATGAT
>CAYUUH010000239.1:0-1849 GCA_964447855.1 uncultured Methanosarcinales archaeon
TTGTAAGGCGTATGGTAGGTCGGGTGGATTTTTGCAAACTGCCTCAGGAAAAGTTTGTCTCTTGCCAAAGCCAAGACTAGTCTTGGGGCTGATACAACCCAGCAGGCAACTGCGCCTATGATTGCGACATAAACCCATAATGTGAAAATATCTCTTCCGAGACTCCCAAATTCCGCTCCGCCTAAGTCTGCTAAAGGAGCTCCTGACTGCGCGAATTGCTGCCATGGTATGACTCCAAGAGCTACAAAGACTAAAAGGATAGCCATCACTGCTATAGCCACTGTCCCTAAGATTAATGCCTTAGGCATTACTTTCTCTGGATCTTTTGTTTCTTCTGCCAGGAATGTTGCAGACTCCCATCCAAAGAAGGTTTCCTGGATGAAATATAAGGTCACTAATATACTGGACATTGGGAAAACAAAGAATGGCTGCATATTTGTCAACTGGAGCTTGAATAATCCAGGGATTACTAAAGCTGCAACAGCCCCAAGGGTTATCAATGAGAATGTAATAAGCATCATTGCAGACACTTTCATTCCCTTATAGGCTATATAATTAAATGTGAATATAAAGAATAATGACATCGCTATCTTTATCAGCGGGAGTTCGTAGGGCAGCAGGTATTGGATTCCACCTACTATTAACATTGCTATTGTTATGTTGCCTGAGAGTAATGTCACCCAACCAACTAAGAACGAAGGAAACCTTCCATAGGCCTGCTTTGTGTACTCATAAACTCCGCCTGCCTTGGGAAACATTGATGATAATTCTGCAAAGCACATTCCTATGTATAACGCTATTACAGACATTATTCCCCAAGAGATTAGAGAAGCAGGGCCTGCGTGTTTTGCGCCTGCTGCAGGCAGGAAATAGATTCCAGTGCCCATAATACTGTTTATAGTGATTAATAAGATTGCAGGAAAGCCTAACACCCTCTTTAGCTCCGTCATTAGGTTAAACTTTAGAACTAAGTATATAAAAAGTTATCGTTAGAATCCTTTCTGGTAGCCAAGAGCTGCTCTTGCCCTTGTCTGGTCATGGCCATCTTGAAGGTTAGCTGCGTGCTCTACTTCAATTCTCATTACTAAGCCGCCTTTATTGAACTTGATTCCCATCCCAGCCATAAGCTGAGCTAAATCAGCTGTGTCTGTATAAGGGAATATGCTTGGTCCGAATTGGACAACTCCCTGAGTTGTTTCTGAGCCGTTTCTTAAGCCTAAGAACCCGTAAAAATGACCTCTTCCTACAACGCCTGCCAAGTCAGCTTCAAGAGTGTCTGTATCTCCATAGCCGTCTGCGCTTGTAAAATGAGCAGTGTGTGACCTTAGCCCTGTTCTAACGCCTATGTCCCAAGGGCCTTTCTTTACAGATGATTGGTACATAAAGTCAGCTGCTGGGTCAACAGTAACTGGCTGCGGTGAATTAGGACTGATATAGCTGATTCCTGTCTCTACTGATTGTGTGCATCCTAGTGCTGCTGCTAATAGTAAAGCCCAAGCAAGTGAAGGTGATGCAGATTCAGCCTGAGGCTGTGCTACAACTTCAATATAATGCTCGTTTGCAGCTTCTCCTGGATGATATTTTTGTCCAGAAATTGGTGTATATGCTTTTTGAGTGTGTCCTTTATAATCTTGATTTTCAGACTTATGCCTGTTAGAAACTAGCCTTTGTGCTCTTTGAATTTGAGCTATGTTTTGGTGCTGGAATGTTCTTGCCATTTTTCCCTATACCTCCTTAAGACGAACTAGTATATAAACCTTTCGGTTTTGTTACCACTTCAAAGTGACTCATTCACAAACATTAAAGCACCTTGTTGGTGTGCAAACCCTTGTGCAGTCAGTTCCGTCGT
>CAYUUH010000240.1:0-1844 GCA_964447855.1 uncultured Methanosarcinales archaeon
ATAACGGGGTTACTTTGTGCCGATTGCACCACGACCATGACCATCCAGGTCAGCTCCTTGCGAATGTCAGGAAGTGCATATCTCATGAAGAATACGACAGACTTTACGATATGGCACAAGAGCAGAAATTATGGAGAGAACCAGACCTAAAGGAGCTTAAAGCGAGCCTGAAGGAAATACTTAATTATTACAAGACGAAACACAAGGATTCAATCAAGGACTGAAGGCTTGGATGGGTGGCGGAAGCCTCAATAAGCCTCGTGCTTATTCAGGGACAAAAGACGCAGAAAATGAGTCACTTTTCGGAAGCAACCAGTATTCGTAATAGGTGACTACTAAATCGAATCAACTAAGAGGTTGTATAACAGCAATGTCCGTGCAGGTGCAAATCCTGCTCCATCCAAAGCAAAGTAGTAGGAGGTAGGCTTAGAAGCAGCCACCTTTAAAGAGTAGGGCGGAATTGTAGGGGCATATAGAGATATAGGTCGTGGATGAAAAACTCTATATGATCCTTATGCCGAGACAGGAAACCTCAATTCAGGTGACACGACTTACTGGATTCTTTTGGCGTAAAAGCACACTACTACTTAAACAATCTGGTCGTGGCATACGGTAATGCAGGGATATTCCATGAAGTATGCAAACCTGAAACTTAAAGGCAACCCTGAACCAGAAACAACGAAGGAGGATTAAGGTGATTCCAATTCAACAAACTATCTTACATACAAAAACAACAAAAGGGAATTGTTTGCAAGCAGCTTTAGCAAGCATTCTTGAATTGTCTTTAAATGATGTTCCTATATTTGAAGGAGATAATTGGTATTTACAATTAATGCACTGGCTGGAAGACTGCTTTGGGATTGAACTGGTAAGATGGGACTATGAGGTAGTCTTTAAAGGATACTATTTAGTTACAGGGCAGTCGCCAAGAGGAGATTTTAAACATATAGTGGTTTATAAATATGGTACGATGGCACATGACCCTCATCCTGATAAGACAGGATTAACAAAAATAGAAAGTACTTGGCTTTTAGTCCCTTTTAATCCAGCAATAACAACGAAGGAGGCTGAATGAAATCACAAATTTATTTTGTTCCGGTAGGAGAAGGGAACAAAAAGGTGTATGTGCAACTTGAACAACTGAAAAGCGGGGAGAAGGATGTTAGTATGGTAGCGGTAGTAGTGTTTATCTTGTTGTTTGTTGCATCTTGCTCTGTGTCTTACTTACTATAATCTGTGCATCCGGCAACGTGAAAGGAGGAAACTATGTTACCATCACATCCAGAAGATTTAAAAGAACCTAAAAGAGTTCTGACGTGTGTTTATTGTGGGATGGAATATCCGCAGGACACACCATCTTGGGGAGACAAGGTTCTAACGGATCACATTAAGGTTTGCGAGAAGCACCCAATGAAAAAGGTGTGTGATGATTATGCAAAAGTCAGAAAAGCTCTTGTTGGGCTTGTGGGAGAAGACACGAAAGAGGGTCTTGATGGAATGGAGGTGATGCTTCGAGCATTGCCTATACCTGATGTTGACAGGATGAATACGATAAATGCCATAACTGCATTAAGAGACACTTTGGAGAAGGAGAACCCATGACATCACAAGAGAAGTATATGAAGCAGATAGTAGAAAAACGTCCTTTATCATCCGAATATGAAACCGATGCTCGGTATGTATGGCCTGAACGATGGGAGTTGCTGTTAAGATTTATAAGAGAGCTTGAATCTCAAGAGGAGAACCCATGACACAAGAGAAGGACAGATATATATGCGAGAAGTTGGGTGTAGTTTGGCATGAACAGATAAAGATAACCGGAAAATGTTCTTGTGGCCTTGAGT
>CAYUUH010000241.1:0-1841 GCA_964447855.1 uncultured Methanosarcinales archaeon
TCTACATAGTTCCTCTCTTGGCAATATTGACAGTGTTCCTCTACTCGTTTAAGTCAATGAGGGTTAAGGAGACTCACGGAAAGATATTAAAACTGATAGGAGGGCTAGTTATGCTCGGCTTGGGATTGATACTGCTCTTTAAGCCCGAGTTATTAGTGTTTGCTTAAGATGAAACTTAATATATCCAAACTTAAGAATGGAATATTCTCAGATGCTTATCACCTAATCAGAAATAGCCCTAAGCCATACTTTGCCAATATTGCACTTGATTTAGTCTTTCTGATGCTTGTGTATATTGTCGGAACAATCGGCAAAGTGTCTGTTGCTTACTTGAAGAGCAAGAACAATGTTGCAGCTATGATGCTGATGCTTTTAGTCTACTTCCTGTTGATTATCCTAGTATATTCACTCACTAAAGGAGCCGCAGTCTCTTTTGTTAAGGCTATGCCTAAGATGACTAAGCTCCAGTTATCGAAAACCAAGGAGTTTTACCTTTTGAATATAATCGGATTCTTTCTATTATTTGCAATCTTGCTTATTGTAAGCAAGGTTGTTGTCGGAGGGATAAGGGAGAGTATCTTGAAATGGACCAGTAGGATAGTCATTGGCTTATTCTCGATAATTGTGTTTGCACTTATCGGGGTAGTCCATTCACTTTTTGCCCTTGGTTCAGGCATAAAAAAATCAATAAAAGATGGATTTAAGATAGTCTTTACCGGGTTTAGTAAGTATTACGGGGTCATTGTAATCAATATCTTGGTTTTAGGAGTCTTCCTTGGAGTTTACAAGCTGATTTCCTGGCTTATCGGGCTTGCGTTCACCGTCAATACAGGAAGGTATGACATGTTCTTTGCAATAATAGGCATAGCCTTATTTTACGTTGTTCAGGCTTACAATAGGGTTTATTTTTACCTTATTGTAAAGCACATCAAGCACGCTTAAGATGTTTTATCACAATATAGACCCGGTTTTGTTCAGTATAGGTCCGCTTGAGATAAGGTATTATGGCCTGATATATGCATTAGGATTTCTTATTGCCTATCTCTTTTTGATACACTTTGCCAGGACTAAAAGGCTCGACATCAAGGAAGAGGATGTTTCTGACCTGCTTTTCTATCTTCTTCTCGGAGTCGTTTTAGGTGCGAGAGTCTTCTACATACTCTTCTATGATTTAAGCTATTTCCTACAGAATCCCTTCCAGATGATTGCATTGTGGAAAGGGGGCCTTAGTCTTCATTGCGGGCTTGCAGGAGCTGCTCTTGCAATATGGCTTTTCTGCCGCAAAAGGAAAATCAAGTTTTATGATGTTGCAGATGCTCTTGTCTTTCCAGTCGCACTTGCGCTAATGCTTGGCCGCATAGGCAATTTCCTTAATGGAGAGCTTTATGGCCGTGTTACAGAAGTTTCATGGTGCGTAAACTTTAGCGGGGTTGAAGGATGCAGGCATCCCTCCCAGATTTATGAGTCATTCAAGAATCTCCTGATGTTTGCAATACTTTGGTTGGTGAAAGACCAGAAGATTAACGGCAGGAAGCTTCCTAAAGGATTTCTGTTCTGGAGCTTTGTAATTCTTTACTCTGTGTTCAGGTTCGTAGTAGAATTTTTCAGGCAGCCAGATGCGCAGCTTGGCTTCGTGCTCGGGGCGTTGACAATGGGGCAGGTATTAAACATCCTTATGTTTGCAGTTGGTTCCTGGTTTATGGTTAGATTAATGAAGACTAAATAACTTTTAGAATCTCGGACAGTTGCTTAGAATAAGCTTCATTTGGCATGTTCTTTTGCAGGATGCTTAAGAGTTTTTCACTTTCTTTTTTCCGGGTTAACTTTGCAAGCCTTTTTAT
>CAYUUH010000242.1:0-1839 GCA_964447855.1 uncultured Methanosarcinales archaeon
GATTCTTTTCTAGGAAATCCTTAAAAGAGCTAAATTTCAGATTACCCCACCCTACTTCCCCGTTTTTTAACTCTCCTTTACCATTAGGGCACTCTGGACATCTAAGTTGACATTTAGTGGATGCTTCGATTCTAACCCTATTTCCAATCATGCCTCTCTCCTTTAGCTGATTAATGCCTGATAGCATATGGGGAGGTAAATTAGCCATAATACTAGTAAATCAAGACTTACTTAAAAATATTGACTAAAATAAAGAAAGAATTAACTGAAAATCTTCTTGATAGCTCCCATGAACCCAAGCTTTTCCTGCTTCTTTGCTTCCCTTGTTACGGGCTCATTATAAACTTCTATATCTCTGTTTATCTGCTCTATCTTGCTGTTCATCCTCTGCATATCCACTCTTAGAAGCCTCCTGTTGGTAAGCAGTAAAAGCTTACTCTTATCGTTGTTTACAAGAACATTATCGAACTTGCTTGGCTCTGTGCCTGGAAGCAAGAACTTGTTGATATAATAATCCCAGTCTGTGTTGAACTCCTCATCTGCCTTTAGAAGCTCAAGTATGATGCCCACATCACGGTAATTGGACATGCTCTTCTCAAGCTTTTCCCTTGACAGCCCAAACTCGTTGTGCAGCTTGAGGATGTCTACATCCTGTATGCTCTGGTCGAATATTATGACCTGCCTTATGTTTTTATTGATAGAACTGAACTCCTTTATTCTTGATATCATTTCCTCCATTAAAACCACCTTTTTTAGATATTAATGGGTGCTTTGAGTATATAAAGTTTTTTAATTTTGATTGTCGATTGTATTTAGAAACATTTATTAAATATCCCGCCCAATAACATGATATGTTCCCTAAAGTAATAAAATCAGATGCAAGCAAGTGCCCTAAGTGCAGCCACCAGATTAAGTCCTGGGAATATCACTGCCCTAAGTGCGGGTATGAGAAAGAAGAGCCCGAAAAAGAGATTAGTTTACGAGAATAGCCGGCTTCCCAGGAGATGCGTTCTTTGCTTTTGCTTCCTTGGAATCCTCTGCCCTTATAATCTCGACATCGCAATTAAATGATTTCTTTATAGTGTCTTTTGCTTCGTCCAATGACTTTAGCTCTGTATCCTGGTCAAGGACGACCCTTGGAATCCTGGTGGTATCTTTTATCAATGATGGAACTACCTTAGATATGTCTGAACCATGGGGCTTTAGGTCTTTTTCTGCCATGCATACTGAGATTATGGTCTTTACGTCTCGAGTTTTCTCAAGCTCTTTTTTTACTAAGGCAATAAACTGGTATTTCCATACAGGAGAAACTATAAGGCTTATTTTCCCTGGCTTGGTCACATTAATCAGCTTCAGAACATGATTAATATCTGATATTGTGCTGTGGATGATATCTTCAGAGGCTTCTGCCTTCTCGTCTATCTTGCTCTCATCATATTCCGGCCATTCGGCGAGTGATATGAATGGCTTGTTGCCAAGCATCTCCCACATTTCCTCGCATATGTGCGGCGTAAAGACGCTCATCAATTTTACGAGCCTTTCAAGTACTGATTTGTTTATTGTTTCTTTGGAATAAAGATAGTTCGTTATGTCCATAAGGCTGATTATGGCGAGATTGAATCTCATTGCCTCGATGTATTCTACAACTTCTTTTATTGCCTTGTTTATCTTGCTTTCCTGCTTTGAATCAGTTTCGTCTGTTAATCCCTTAGAAACGAGGCTGAAGAATTTATTCACAAACCGGAAGCTTCCTTCAATCCCTTCATCGCTCCACTCCATGTCCTTATCTGGGCCGGCAACGAATAAAAGGAATAATCTTCCTGTATCAATCCCATACTT
>CAYUUH010000243.1:0-1831 GCA_964447855.1 uncultured Methanosarcinales archaeon
CTGCTCCTATCAAGAAATTCCCTATTTGCGCTGCAACTTCTGCACTTTGCGTGTTTTCTAAAAGATCTCTTAATTCTTCTCTGATTAGGTTTGCTTCAGGACTTTGTGCTTCATGCTCAATCCTTTCTCGGGTTATTAATTGCTGTACTTTGTCAAGATCTTTTTGTGCAATATCTCTTTGAGCAGAAGTTGCAGTATCCATTGAGATAAGCACATTGTTGTTTTGCGGATTTATTCCGCTTCTCTGCCTCATGGTTGTATAGATTTCGCCTATCTCTTGGGAGTTTTTATCTCTTCTTTGCCTTAGCCTATCAAGCTCGTCCGTCAGCTTTTTAATGCTTGCTTCTGCTTCCTCGTCGATATTGGAGAGCCATCCTCCTTGTTCTCTTGCTACTTTCTCTAGATTGGCTATTTCACTGTTAATCTCGCCCATCCTATCATATATCTCTTGGTTAAATGTTACAAACATATCTCTTGCAGTCCTGTATTCTTTTTCGTCTTTGTACCTTAATGCAGCTTCCTGAAGATATCCTGCTTCCTGAAGCATTGCGCCTGTTGCAGCTGCCTTTCCCAAACTTAACTGCCTCTCTAATGTTCTGTATCTGTCTCTCAGCTCAGCTTCGTCCCGGTAATTCTCCCCCAATAAATTTACAATCTGTTCTGTGCTAAGTTGGTCTGCTCCGATTTCTTTAAAGAAATCATTTATTCTATCATATTCTCCTTTTAAATCTTTTAGATCTTTTTCCGTTGTTCCAGAAGTTAACCTTCTTAATCCTATCAGAACATCTTTAGCTTCTTGTTCAGTAAGGTCGCTGACACTCTTTCTTACCCCATTAACTACGATTCCCTCCCTAGCTACCCTGTCTCCTGCGAGCTCAATTATGGCACTCTCAGCTTCTTTTTCGCTTAAGGAATTGACGGCTGCTTTGTATGCAGCATCTGAGTCAGGAGCTAGTGCTGCTCCTCCTGGCTTATCGGTTCTTTCAAATTCTTCTATCACACTAAGAACCCTTACTTTACTTTCAGCAGTTGCCTTAATCTCTTTTTCTTGGTCGGTGGTGGGTGTCATTGCTGCAAGGTCTCTCCAAAGTTGTGAAGAATCCAGCCCTCCCCCAACAATATCCATTGCATTGGCTAAGTAATACTTCTCTACATTCGACAGGTCAGTAGTGTCTCCAAGCTCTTCTATTATTTTCTGCTGTATGAGCTTTGACTGCCCTTCCATCACTCTTCTTTCCCTTGCTGGCTCAGATTTTGACCTTTCAGCTACTTCCCTTGCAATTGAGAATAATTCATTGACATAGGTCTGCCTTATCTCTTTTTGGTCAGCATTTCCTGATAATTTCTGCGCCTTGTATGCTGCTTCAAGCCCTGCTACATCATTGTTCTGCCTGTGGGCTGTAAGAAGACCAGTAACTCCCATTGTGTAGATTACTTTGTCTTGCGCATTTATCCCGCCAGAAGAATCTTCCAAATCTTTTACAAATCTCTGCCAGGTCTCTACATTTTTAGCAGTGTCGCCTCTTGCAATGTATGACCTGCTTAAAAGTTGCTGTGACTGCACATCTCTCTTGTTAAAAGCGAGGTTCTGCTCCATCGCAGCGCCCATGCTGGAGTAATCCTGAAGATTAAACCTGATCTGGGCTGTCTGTAGGTTTAGCTTTCTTACGAGCTCTCCATAATCAAGCCTGGAATAGCCTGCTACTTCAACATCAAAGTTAGCTGCTTCTATCTTGCTTAAGACAATCTTCTGCGCTGATTCTATATCTCTTAGGGCATCCTCATTTCTGCCCAATGCACTGTTAAGGTTTGAGCGCTGGTTATAATACCC
>CAYUUH010000244.1:0-1828 GCA_964447855.1 uncultured Methanosarcinales archaeon
TGCAATGAAAGCTCAGCTACCTCCTTAACACCGCTTTTCCCTAGAGCAGAAAGGTGAACAGTTGCAGCCAATGCACATAAGGCCTCGTTTGAGCAGATGTTTGATGATGATTTCTCGCGCCTAATATGTTGCTCTCTTGCCTGCAGCGTAAGGATAAATCCAGGATTTCCATCTGAATCAACAGTTCTTCCTACAATCCTCCCAGGGATATTGCGCATGTACTGCTTTTTTGCCGCAATTATCCCAAGGTAAGGGCCTCCAAAGCTCATTGTATTGCCGAAGCTCTGGCCTTCGCCGACGACAATGTCTGCGCCTATACTCCCCGGGCCTTTTAAGATTCCTAATGATGTTGATTCCACAACGCATGCAACAAGCACAGCATTTTTTTCGTGTACAACATCTGCAAGCTCCTTAAGATTTTCAAGGCATCCAAAAAAGTTGGGGTTTTGTATCAGTACAGCAGCAGTATTCTCTGAGATACCATTTTTTAGCGTTTCAATTGGAGTTATTCCATCTTTAAAACTTATTTCCTTATAGTCAAAATCATGCGCATCGCAGTATGTTTTGACAGTTTCTCTGTATTCAGGGTGGATTGCTTTTGAAACCAGCATCTCTTTTCTTTTCGTGATTGCTGCAGCCATTATGCAAGCCTCTGCAAGAGCAGATGCTCCGTCGTACATTGACGCATGTGCAGCATCCATTCCAGTCAGTTCACAAATCATAGTCTGGTACTCATAGATTGCCTGGAGAATTCCCTGGCTTATCTCGGGCTGGTATGGTGTATAGGCTGTATAGAACTCTGCTCTGGAGATGATATGTTTAACAACAGAAGGGACAAAATGACTATATGAGCCTGCTCCCAGGAAACAAGCCATCTGCTTGTTCTTATTGCTGAGCTTTGCCAGATGATTCCTAACTTCAAGCTCAGAGAGGCCTTCCTGGAGCCTTAACTTTTCCTTGAGAAGAACTTTTTGAGGTATATCTTTGAATAGCTCGCTAACAGAGGAAATGCCCACCTCTTTCAGCATAACCTCTTGCTCTTTTTTCGTATTCGGAACAAAGTCCATCTAATGACCTTCTTTTTGTACGAATTCTTCATACTCCTGGGCTGACATTAAGGAATCTAGCTCTGCTTTGCTGCTTAGCTTAACCTTTGCAATCCATCCTTTTCCGTATGGGTCCTGGTTAAGGGTCTCAGGAGCATCAGCAAGCTGGCTGTTTACTTCCATGACTTCCCCGCTTACAGGGCAGAAAACATCTGAGACTGATTTTACAGATTCTACAACTGCAAACTGCTTGTTTGCCTCTGCTTTCTTTCCTTTCTCAGGAAGTTCTACAAAAACAATATCAGTCAGCTGTTTCTGGGCAAAATCAGTTATGCCTACAACGGCAACATCTCCTTCTACTTTTACCCATTCATGCTCTTTAGAATATTTTAGGTTTTCCGGACTCGTCATTTTACCACCTTATTTTTTATTGAATGCGTAGAATGGCCTCTTAACAACTTTTGCTTTATAAGGTTTGTCTCTTATCATTATATCTATCTCATTATCTATATTTGCCTGTTCAATATCCACAATACCCATGCCGATGTTTTTCTTCAGCGTCGGAGAAAGCGTGCCTGAGGTAACATATCCTATCTTTGAGCCGCCTTTTAATATCTCGTACTCTGCCCTTGGGATTCCTCTGTCAATCATCTCAAAAGCAATTATCTTCTTTCTTTGATTATTCTTTATTTCTAGCAATGACTCTTTTCCGATAAAATCCTCTTTATCAAGTTTTACAACAAACCCAATCCCAGCCTCTATAGGCGATATCTTATCATTTA
>CAYUUH010000245.1:0-1815 GCA_964447855.1 uncultured Methanosarcinales archaeon
GTTGTTCTGATAATGGCTCCTATTGCAATGTTCATCGCAGAAAGATTAAGAGTGAATCCTGTTCCTTTGCTGATAGGGATAGCAGTTTCATCCAATTTGCAAGGGGTAGCTACAATGATAGGAGACCCTCCAAGCCTTTTGCTTACAAACTATGCAAAGCTTAACTTCAATGATTTCTTTTTTTTCCAGGGAAAGCCAAGCTTGTTCTTTGCTGTTCAGATTGGAGCTATAATCTCTTTAGTTGTGCTTTACTTTGTTTTCCGGAAATATCATCAGGCCACTGAAAAGGTTTTGGGAGCAAGGATAAGAAGCTATTTTCCAGGGTTCCTTCTTTTGCTTATGATTGCGATTCTTGCAGCAACATCCTTTGCCAGATATACTGGGAATTCTCCAGTGCTTTTATTTTTTGAGGAGTATAAGGCAGGTTTAATCTGCATGGTAACCGGATTAATTGCATGGCTTTGGTATTATGATGCTAATCGCAAGGACTTTATCCCGATGGTCAAAAGGCTTGACTGGGAGACTGCTTTATTCCTTGCAGCAATATTCATATTGGTTGAATCTCTGGTTAAAGTTAGTTTTATGGAAACAGCTGCCTCATTTATCGGCTCAATAAAAGGAAACAACCTTTTTGTTGCGTTCAATATTATTGTCTGGGTCAGTGTAATCCTTTCAGGATTTGTAGATAATGTTCCTTATATTGCAGCAATGCTGCCAGTTGTAGGAAACCTTGGGAACCTAATGGGAGTTTCACCTCATGTCCTTCTTTTTGGATTGGTTATCGGGGCTTCTGTTGGAGGCAATATCACCCCAGTAGGAGCATCTGCAAATATTGTTGCGATGGGAATCTTAAAGAAGAAAGGATACCATGTCAAGTTCTGGGATTTTGTCAAGATAGGATTGCCTTTTACTATCATCAGTGTTGTTGCTTCTGCAGGTTTTGTATGGCTTGTGTTTAGCTGAGATTAGGACTTGTACTTGATAAGGCACATTCTTGAGAAATTATAAGATAAGAAAGATTCGATTAAGAGATTCCACTCACATGCTCATTCTTATTAATACGGATAACATTGTCAACAAATGTCTCTATCTTGCTTTCATGTGAGACAATAATCACCTGCCTCATGTTAAGCTCTTCAAGGATATCCCGCATCTTGTCAAGCTGCTGTGAAGAAAAGCCATCAGTAGGCTCATCAAGCATCAAGATATCTTTAGTCTTTATGTCATGGATTATGTCATTTATCACTTTATTCAGGGCCAGTCTGTAAGCTAATGCAACAGCTGTTTTCTCCCCGCCAGAAAGGTTGGCAATAGTGGTTTCATACCCGTTCTGCTCTATAATCGGGGTAAACTCATCATCAAGCCTGACATTCAAGGTCTCATCCTCTATTAAGACATTAAACCACTCTGTAAAGAACTGGTTAAACTCACCATGGACACGGGACATGACATGTTTTTCCATATTGTCTGTGACTTTTATGAAATAGTTCTCAAACCAGTTCAATAACTCCTTGGTATAGGAAAGCCTGTCCTGCACCTTGGCTTTTGCCTCAATCTCTTTACTGATTGCCATAAGAATCTTAGAAACATCTTCATGCTCTTTTTCAAGAGAAGCAAGCTTGACTGCAATATCCCTTTCGTTCGATGCAGACTCGTCAAGCTCTTTTTTTAGCTTACTGAACTCAGACTCTAAATCTTTTTTCTCTTCTATTCTCTTTCCAGCTTCCATCTTCCTGATATTTATCTTTCCAATCTCTTTTTTGAGCAAATCCTGCATCGCTGCAAACTCTTCCATAAGCTTTGTTTTCTCAACGA
>CAYUUH010000246.1:0-1803 GCA_964447855.1 uncultured Methanosarcinales archaeon
GAATAGGATTTGGCTATGTGTGCCCAATTGCAGCATTAATCAAGTGGTTCCCTGACAAGAGAGGTCTTATTACAGGCATAGCAGTAGCAGGATTCGGAGCAGGAGCATGGGTATTTGCAAAGCTTGCATCCTATTTTATAACTGCATGGAACTTAAGAGCAGCTTTCCTGAACCTTGGAATAATATTCCTTGTTTCAGTCGTTATAGGCGCCCTATTCTTACGAAACCCTCCAGCAGGGTGGAAGCCTCAGGGCTTTAAGGCCAAAACATCAAAGAAGTCAGCAAGCACAGACTTTGAATGGAACGAGATGATATCGACAAAATCATTCTGGCTTCTATGGGTTATGTTCACTTTTGGGGCATCAGCAGGCCTGATGGTAATTGGAAACCTAAAGCCGTTCGGAGTTTTTTCTGGTCTTGATGCAGCAGTAGCAGGCTCTGCAGTAGGAATCCTTGCTTTGTTCAACGGAGCAGGAAGGATTGTCTGGGGAACGCTTTCAGACAAGCTTGGAAGAACAAGGGCAATGACTCTTATGTTCCTTCTTCAGGGAATCATGATGTTTGTCCTTATGAAAATGGGTTCAACTGCATTGTTGCTTACAATAGCATCTGCTTGGGTAGGATTTAACTTTGGAGGAAATTTTGCACTATTCCCTTCAGCAACAGCAGACTACTTTGGAACAAAAAACGTGGGAGTAAACTACGGCCTTGTTTTCACCTCTTATGGTATTGCAGGGATTCTAGGACCAATCCTTGGTGGAAAAGTCTTTGACGCAACCGGAAGCTACCTGTTTGCATTCATTCCAGCAGGAGTGCTTTGCATAGTTGCTTCAATACTTTCTTTGTTTGCAAAAAAACCAAAGGGCAACTAAGCTAAATGTTAAACAAAGAAAATACAGTTTTAGTTGTTATAGACCTTCAGGAGAAGTTCGTACCAGTAATTGCAGAGATAGACTCTGTAAAACAGAACATAAAAAAACTGGTTGATGCCTGCAAGGTTCTTAACTTTTCTATTATTTTTACAGAGCAGTATTCTAAGGGATTGGGCAAAACAATACTGGAGACAACAAACGACCCGATAGAAAAAATATGCTTTGACTGCTTTAAGGAAAATGAATTCTTGGAACGGATAAAGGGATTCAAGAATCTGATAATAACTGGGATAGAAGCGCATGTCTGTGTACTGCAGACTGCAATAAGCGCAGTAAAGAAAGGGTTTAACGCATATCTCGTTGTGGATGCACTATCATCGAGAAAAAAAGTTGACAAGGAAATAGCTTTAGAGCGCGCAAAGCAGGAAGGAATCAAGCTTGCAACAACAGAGATGGCAATCTTTCAGATGATTGAAAAAGCAGGAACCCCCGAATTCAAGGAAATTTCTAATATTGTCAAGTAGTCAAAAGTAATCTGGAAACAAGGTTACAAACTACACAAAAAGTTTATATATTAGTTCTGCTTTTATTCAGTAAAATTGTTTTAACTTTAGAGTTAAAATCGATTGTTACTAGTCTGCGGTGAAAGTACTACCAAGAGGTGAAAAACCGCAACATTATTAAAGTAGTAGCAATTAATCGTCCCTAACATAAATAAAAAGGGGGTAGGTTTAGATGATAGTAAAAGACGAGTTTTTAGGTAAATTGAGAAGGTATTTCTCATTGAACTTATACGAAGTAAAGATATGGACTGCTCTGCTTTCAAGAGGAGTCTCAACTGCAGGAGAGCTTTCTGATATAGCAAATGTCCCAAGGTCAAGAAGCTACGACGTTCTAGAGAGCCTTGAGAAAAAGGGATTTGTTGTTATGA
>CAYUUH010000247.1:0-1785 GCA_964447855.1 uncultured Methanosarcinales archaeon
TACTGGTGAATAATGCTATAAGTCAATCCTTCCTACACACAATCCTTGTAGTTTGTTATGAGTAGCATGGTCTTTTTGTATACCTCTTCAAGAATCATGTAGATAAAATTAGTGTCCTCAAGCTTGTCCACCTCGTCAAATGCAAACACAACAGCCTTCTTGTTGAGGATTCCCTTTACAATGTCAAAAAGCTCGTCAGTCCTCTTGTTGTGCGTAAACTTGTAGCCGACAATATCGCATATCTCAAGAATAATCTTATAGGAGGTGTTTTTCTGCCAGCAGTTGATGTATATCGGAACAACCTCTTCCTGCTCATTCTCAAGCTCGCGCAGCACAGCCCTTGTCGCAGCTGTCTTTCCTATCCCCGGCGCGCCGTAAACAAAAAGGTTCTTACCGTTCTTGCCCATGAGCAATGGCTTTATGCATCCTGCAATGTGCCTTTGCTGCTCCTCTCGGAAAGGCAGTATCTTAGGAAGAAAATCATAGTCCAGGGCCATCTCGTTCTTGAAAAGAGTCTCATTAGACTTAAGCATATCATTAAATAATCCCATAAAGAAACCCAATTCTCAAAAGTTTTTAAACTTTATGTCCGGGCAGTGCAAAATGATGCAAAATCTTCTTTGCCTTTATAGGGCCTGCAACCTTTGGAAGCATTATCTTAACATCTTTTCTTGAGTTGCCAACCCTTATTATGAGGTCTCCTATTCCAAGATACCTCTGCAGAAATCCCTGGTTTACAGCAACTTCTATGATATCTGAGTAGTTTATCGTCATAGAATGCCTGTGGAACAGTCCTTCCTGCAGCACAGCCCTTTTATTATAGATAATCAACCTTTTGTACCTTACCCTGATCTCGCCGTATGCAATCAGGAATATTCCTGTAAGGATGAAAGCAACTGTTTCAGGCGCACCTGGCCTAGAAAGCCTGATTCTATAGGAGAAATAGAACAGCAATAAAGCAGCCAAATAATCAAGCATAAGGCCCCTTCTTGACTCTTTAATAATCTTGACTGTCTTCTCAGGCCTTTCGTGTTCTTCCATTTTTACCTGTGCATCTTAAATCCGCACCTGTGGCAGAACTCCTGGAATGAATGGAGATGAGTACCGCACCTGTGGCATTGTGCATGCGTGTGATGATGCTTTTTGTCAGAGCCTTTAATCCCGTTTATAATCAGCTTGACTATCCCAACAACAATCATTACAATTCCTGCAAATATAAAGAATGAAAGCTTGTTCTCCTGGTTGTTTGCATCAATAATCTTGGAGCTTATAGCAAAGAACGCGCCTATTATTATGTAGACTACACCTGATATCTCACCCATTTCATCCACCTCTTTTTTAACTTAAATCTGGACTAAAGCTCTTTTTTAATGACTTTCTTGCCGTTCATATAAGGAACAAGCGCATCAGGAACCTTGATAGAGCCGTCTTTCTGCTGGCAGTTCTCGATTATTGCACGCAAAGCGCGGCCTGTTGCAACAGCAGTGCTGTTTAACGTGTGCACATAATGCCTTTCCTCTCCTTTCTGATACCTTAGGTTAAGGCCAACAGCCTGGTATTCTGTGCAGTTAGAGCATGATACAGCCTCTCGGTAAGTCTTCTCCCTTGGCATCCACACTTCAAGGTCATACTTCTTTGCTGCAACTATCCCTATATCTCCGGTGCAGATATTAACAACACGGTAAGGAAGCTTAAGCTTCTTGAAGATTTCCTCGGCATTTGCAATAAGCTCCTCATGGAGTTTCCATGAATCTTCTGGCTTGCAGAAGACAAACTGCTCAATCT
>CAYUUH010000248.1:0-1758 GCA_964447855.1 uncultured Methanosarcinales archaeon
GCCGAGTTTATTTCTATGGGGGCACTGAAGAGGATGGTAATTCAGCATCATACGCAATCTACAGGCCGCCATCATCTCAGTTTGAAGGCGTGAATAGCCAGCTAAAGAGTATACGGGAACAGCTTGCAAAAGAGACTGATACTGGTAGGCGCGCTCAATTGATGTTAAGGCAGTCCAGTTTAGAAGAACAGCTTAACAGCCTAGCCCCAAAGGTATATCATGATAACTCTAGACAGGGTGATTTTAACCTTGGTGGAGGGAGAGTTGGGTATGACAAGACTGTACTAAATAGTGTACAGAACCAAAAGGTGAAGATAGGGAACGTAGAATATTCAGTTACAGTACAAGGCGGAGTGGCTGAGATTACTGGTCCCAATGGAGTTGTGCTAAAGGGAGCTGATCATCTCGCTGCACTTGCACAGATTGAAGGTCAACTGGCAAAGACCACGATAACGGCTTTCTTTGAATATTCTGTTGATAGAAAGAAGGACGGAAGCAATGACTTGCGCGTAAGAAGCACGGATGTAAGGCAGTCTATAGATATAAGTGATTCTCCTATGAGGATAATATTCTCAAACCCTCATGGGGGAATAAACCACTTTGATGTTGATCAAGATTCAATTTATGCTACTGAAAACGCTTTAGGAAAAGATGCAAGGTTTGGAGTAGGTGTAGTAACTGACAAATCAGGTAAATGGGCTTCCGGAGCGCAAGTTGCGAAGCTTGCCGAAGAGTTCAAGCAAACAAGAGAGCTAAATCTCGGAAGAATAGGAATAGCTGAACAGGTCCTCACAACTAGAGAGCAAAGGAAGAAGGATGAGATTGCAAAAGGGATAAATGATGGAACACTAAAGCTTACGCCAGAAGAACAGGCAGCTATAGCTAAATGCGGAAATGACAACGCATGTAAACAAGCTGAATTTATAAAAGCGATACAAACAAGGTTTGAAGCAAGCACAGAAGGCAAGGAAATTCTAAACTTAAGGGGAGAACTTGCAAAACAAGTGTCATTTGCACAAGAAGATGTATATGAAGTGCCTGTGGTGGAGCTAAAAGTTGATGAAACATCCGTAGTGGGCCAGTTAGCAAGAACAGTGATGGATACTGTTTCAGGAGAGACTTTATCAGCAGGCGAACAGAGAGTCTATAATCTTATAATCGGTGCAAGTGACCAATTGGCTGCAGGAGATAGGGGCATTGCAATCCAAAACCTTATTGCTGCATCCAAATCTGCTGATGCAAGTTCTGACCAAAAGGTAGATGCATTCAGCAGGCTCGGCAATGTTTATACAGAAGATAAGGAATACGGCGCAGCAAGGCAACAATTTGACAGTGCAATCTCCACTGCAATTATTTCTGCATTAGGCGACAAACTAAGCCAAGTTCCTCCAGAAAAAAGAACATTAGAAGCTCTGCTTAATGGGGAGCTGAACCAATATCTTAATGCTAACCAGCTCGCAAGCCTTAACAGGCTAGTGGCAGGAGCGCTTGAATCTAAAGCAAAGACATTTTCTGCCGAGCAAAATAAGGCCCAGGCAACAGAAACATACAGGCAAAGGTATGAGGCAGTAAAAGGCGCCTATCCTTCAGGGCATCCTGAGATAGCAAGAGCTGCTGCAGAATACCTTAGCGGGTATGTCGGAGAGAAAGGTATAACTTATGACCAGCTGATTGGATACATAAAGAATACCGGAAGCATACCATCAACCGAAACAATGCTAAGGGAGCTTATAGAGCAAAGCAGCGACAAAACTCAAG
>CAYUUH010000249.1:0-1754 GCA_964447855.1 uncultured Methanosarcinales archaeon
AAAGTCAGCTTTAGACCAGACAAAGAAAGATACAGATAAGTTAGTGAGGTCAGGAAAGATTCCTGATGTTCGAGACCCATTCCATACAATGATAAGATATTCTCCTCTTTGCAGGGATGTGTATGACTCATTGAGAAGACTAGACCCAATAGTAAACCCTAAAGAAGGCTTAATACCCCAAGCAGAATAAATAAAGCTCCGGCTATAATAGATATAGTTTTCTTGTTAATCTTTTTTGAGATTATCTTTCCAAGGTATACAGCCATCACTGATAGGATTGTCAGTGCAATCATAACTCCAGCTAAAACTAAATAGGCATTATATTCTGCACCAAACAGCGCAGCTGCAATCTGAGTCTTGTCTCCCATCTCAGAGATTAGTATAAGTGAAAATCCAGAGATAAATGGACTCTTTAACTCTACTTTTTCTTTCTCTTCTTTGTTGTTCATAAGGATGATTATTCCAAATATTATGAAGACAATTCCTGCGCCAATCTTGATGTATTCTTTTGGTATAAGCTTAGTTATATAATCACCAAGAAGAATAGCTAATCCATCTGCTATAAGGAAAGCAAGAATCACTCCAAGCAATAGCTGCAAATGCTTTTTTGTCTTTGAAGACAATGCAAATACTGCTAATTGAGTCTTGTCACCCAACTCAGCTAATCCAATCGTTACTAGTGGAATTAAAAAATCCTGAAGCATAACATTATCTCTTAACTGCTTTTATTTAAACCTTTACAAATGCGAAACATTTAAATAGTAATGTACATTTAACGTATTACTGACTTTACAATATGGCACTAAAGAAGAACAAGCTAAAAGAGTACAGAGAAAAGGCAGGCTTAACCCAGGAACAGCTTGCTGATGTGATAAATGTCAGCAGGCAGACTATTATCTCAATTGAGAGAAATAAGTTCGTCCCTTCTTTAGAAGTTGCTTTTAATCTTTCTAAATTGTTCAGGTGCAGTATCGAAGAGATATTTGACCTATAAGCTGTCAGTAACGCTCTTGAGGTCAAGGAGTTGGCCTGACTCCCCACAGTAAAAATAAAGATGCCTTGGCTTATGCGTCTTAGGCAATAATCTTCTTATCTTGTCAAGCTGGTGCCTCGCCTTTGTCGGCCTATGCGAACACTTGACTTCGAATACATCGCATTTTCCATTGCTTATGCCTAAGATATCAATCTCTGCAATAAGCCTTCTTCGTCTCGAGTATATTGGAACTTTTTTCAGCAGAACGTCGTAATTAGGAGCTAACTTACCGTACAAATACTCCAGGTATTTGTCATGTTTGATTAGCTTTTGGATTGATGACACCTTCCTTTGGGTTTACATGCCTTAGTTATGTGTCGTCTCTTCAGTATACACTTATGTATATTGGTATATATAAATGTTTCGGTATTCCTGCCTATGTTTCAATAGCGAAATATATAAATAAGGGATGTTCTGCTTAAGTTAAGATGGAAGGATTTATCTCTTACCTGGTTGTTGCTTTGTTTGTAATCACGTATATACTTATAGTGAGATTCTACCATAAGAAAACATATTTCGTCTGGACAACATCTTTGATTGTGCTTTTGCTGAGGGTAGTTTCTCCTGTGGAAGCAATCAAGTCCATTAACTGGAATGTTATAGGAATCTATATTGGGATGCTTTTTGTTTCTGAGACATTTATCTATTCCAAGATTCCTGATTTTATGGCAGAGAGGTTTGTTCACAAGGCGCGCAAGGCATGGATTGCCCTTCTTGGCGT
>CAYUUH010000250.1:0-1742 GCA_964447855.1 uncultured Methanosarcinales archaeon
CTCTCTTGCAATCCTTTCAGCTGCCTTTGTATAACGGTGGACCTCCTTGAAGATATCAGCCCCATAAATTGCGCTTCCAGGATGATTCTTTATCTGCTCTTTATAGTTATATGATGTCATATAAGGAGTCAAGATCGAATCGATCTTCCGTATCTTGACATTGCCGGCCTGCAAGACCTTTGCAAAATCGCATTCAACTCCGTTGCTTGAAGGAAGGACTATTGTCAGAGATACATCATTCCTGGATAACGCTTTTGTAAGCCCGTAGCAGGCAGTGCCAAGCCCCCCTGAACTGACTGGCGGAAACTCCCAGCCAAACATCAAAACCTTCAAACTAATGCACCTCTTTCCATAAGCACCTAATTTATATTCTACTCTAAAGCTAAAACTAAAAAAAAATGGTCTCAATCAACTTTCAAATAAACACCATTTAAATACTTTTGTCATTACTGACATCAGGTTACATATCAATTGTAAGGTAGAATAGCTATTAATCTGGAATATCTTATAATTAAAACTCAGAAAGGATTGCATAAAGACCATAAAGCACATAACGTCAACAGTATACCCTGCATTATGTTATAGTAAATCTCCTTGATTTGTGAACATTTATATAGTAGTTCATCTTTAGGTTAGTTATCGTAGAGGTGAAAACTATGTGGCAACTACCTAAGGGCAAAAATTTCTTACCAAACGTTTCATTAAAACGACTTCAACAACTGTATGACAAAGAAAAAAGCGCAAAAGGAAAGATACGACTGTTATGCGCAATACATCGAAAGAAGGGAGAAAGCATAGATAAAATAGCTTATGTTCTCGCAAAGCACAGAAGAACTGTTCATAGCTGGTTAACTCGGTTCAAAGTGAGCGGTATTGACGGAAAAGATAGCAAGAAAGCACCAGGAAAAATTCCTGCCCTCACTAACAAACAACGAGCAGAATTAATCACATTGCTTGAACGAGGTCCTCCCTACAACTCTTCAGGCTTGTGGTCAACAAAGGAGGTACGGGAACTTATCGCCACCAGATACAATCGGACTTACGTCAAGCAACATGTCTGGCGGCTGATGGTTTCTCTTGGTTTCACCATGCAACGTCCACGCAAGAGGCATTATCTGCGCCCAAGCGATGATGAGCTACTGCAATTTAAAAAAAAACGCAGCGAAAGGCAAGATACTATAGGGCAAAAGGATTTGTTGTGGGCACGCAGGATGAGGCAACCTTTGGCTTAATCCCTCTTGTTGCTCGAGCCTGGGCAAGAAAGGGGAGCCATCCATCTGTGAAAATAAACCACAAAAACATATGCACCAATGTATTTGGAGCACGAAGCAAGAGGAGCTTTATTTATTTCTTCAGAAAGAGAAAAAGACAAAAGCAATTCATCGAATTTCTGGAACTACTCAGGAAAAGGTGGAAAAAGTTTTTGCTTTTTGTAGACGGTGCAAAAGCGCATGATGGAGCAAAAGTCAGAGCATATCTTAAAGAGCACAAAAAGACCATCAAACTGGGATTTTTTCCAAAATGTTCTCCAGAAGTGAATCCGACAGAGCAGTGCTGGAAGCCAGGAAGAAATGCACTGGCAAATAGAGTAATACGATCTATACATGTAGCAAAATATCACTTGCGGAAAACATTTGATGATAAGAAAGCTATGCCTAAAATGTTCAAATATCTAAGAGATTAGCTATTAATATCCTAATGGACGATAATCCAAAATATATGGAAGAATTAAAGAAGTTATT
>CAYUUH010000251.1:0-1735 GCA_964447855.1 uncultured Methanosarcinales archaeon
CATCTACTAGGAACAAAGCTTATTATGAGGCTATCGGCAGCACGAATAAAGGAGTCCCGCTTACCATAAAAAAAGGTGAAGAGCTGCTATTTTACTATATTGACAGCAGTGATTATAATCTAAGTGTAAAAGACTGTGATAAATATCAGATAAGAATAACTGTACCCTTCTTTATTGATGAGCTAAAAATCACACCAATCGTTGTTAGACATACTATATCCGACGCTTGTGAAAAAACACTAATTATAGATGATAAAACTATGGTGCTAGATTTAAGATAAGTACATTAGTGTTAAAACGAAGAGCGCAGCTGCGAAGATTCTAACGTACCTTTTTACAAAAAGCTGCACCAAAAAAAATGCGCTCATCGCGCAAGGTATAATAGCGCAGCTGCGAAGATTTGAACTCCGGACCTACTGCTTAGGAGGCAGTCGCTCTATCCAAGCTGAGCTACAGCTGCATTACTTATAAAGAAAAAACCCTATCTTAAAAAGGTTTTGAACAGCAAAACTTATTTACTCCAAGAAATAATGGATAAAGATGGTAGTCTCAACTGAAATAGAGTTCATTATCAGCCTTGTAATTTCAATTGCCTCTGGGTTTGCGATAGGCTCTGAAAGAGAGTCTAGAGGTAAGGATGCTGGCATCTCGACACATTGTCTGGTGATTATTGGTGCAATGCTGTTCACATTTCTCTCCATGAGAGTAGACCCTGAGTCTTCTTCTAGGATTGCATCCCAGATTGTCACTGGCATCGGTTTCCTCGGTGCGGGCATGATAATGAAAGAAGGTACACAAGTCAAGAATCTGACTACTGCAGCAAGCCTCTGGTTTGCAGGAGCTACTGGTATGGCATTTGGATTTGGATATTATATAATAGGAATACTATCAACAATCGCTTCAGTTGTTATACCAAGAATACCTCATTTTCACAAAACCAGCCCAGAAGCAAAAGCACATAAAGAATAGGTGCAACCCTTAATTGGTTCCAATTCCGGAGACCAGCGAAAAGGGCGTCATCAGCATTGTAGATACCTATTTGTCGACCCTAAATAGCTCAACTAGCTCATCTTTCAAGACATCTCCTGTCTCAGTGCTTAACTTGATGTTCAATATCTTGAATGTGTTTGTGACGAAAGTTACGTTCCACACCTGACCGAGAGCAAGGTTCTGCAGAAGGATTATCTTCTTTAACGGAGTATGTCCTGGGTACTTCTCTTTCTGGAGCTTATCGCACTTAGACATTATATCCGCATGGCGGGTCTTTATCTTTTCAGGGCTTAATTCAAGAAGCTTTGTATCATCCTTAAGTATCTCTGCTGCATTGTTGATGGAGATCTTGTCTCCCATGATGAAAGTGATCACTTTATCCTGCTTCTCATCAAAATAGCCTATCTGCCATTCCTCTTTCACTAAAGGATCCTGCATGATGAAGCCATGCGCAAGGTATGCATGCCTGTTTTTCGCATGCCATGTCTTGAACTCATCGGATTCTAGCAACCTTTGGAGTACTTCAGGAAATTCCATCTAGATCTTGCCTCTAATCTTTAAGTCATATAATATGTCTTCGATCTTCTTTGTGTTCCATTTCACTGAATCCTGCTTTTTCCTCAGCTCTCCGTTCCTGAGCGCAAAGTCATTGAACTCATCATGGATCACATGGACAAATTCGCTGATCTTCTTTACCTCATCAAACCTCTCATCTACAACAGCAAAGACCGCTCTTCTCGCAAGC
>CAYUUH010000252.1:0-1734 GCA_964447855.1 uncultured Methanosarcinales archaeon
GAGGAACATCCCCAAAAGCGCTGCTTGGCCCTCCAGGGCATACAGCACACTTTCCGTGTGGGCACTTCATAGGCTTAGTCATTATTGCACACACAGCAACTCCTGAGATAGTGCGTGTTGGCTTGGTAAGAAGATAACCCCTTATCAGAGGTATGTCTTTCTCATCCGCATTTAGAAGAATCTCAATATCTGTAGGAATGCTTTTTAGCTTATACTTATTGCATATTTTGTTCTTTATTCTGTTAAGTTTATGCTTATTTGGCTTCTTGGCCTTAATAAGCTGCACTATTTCATCGAAGTATTTTTCAGGCATTATTTTTGTAAAGGATACTTACTTTATAAACTTAATTTAAATAGCCGCTAAAATACAAACTCAATAGCAAGGAACACCAGATAAAGCGAAAGCAGTATTATTCCATCTTTTAGAGTTACTTCCTCTTTTTCCATTGCAAAGAGCACATAGAGAACCCCGACAACTATGAAAAAGAGCGTAAGCCTTACAACATTTATCTTGATAAACACTGGCTGTATCAATGCGACAATGCCGAGAACAAGAGTTGAGTTTGTAACTATGCTACCTAAAACATTTCCGAAAGCAATGTCCTGACATTTCCTTAGGACAGACCTTACCTGCACCATCATCTCAGGAGTTGAAGCTCCTGCGCCTATTACCAATAATCCAATAATATATGGAGAAATCTTAAGCTGCTCTGATATACTTATAGAAGCCTGCACCAGCCACCTCGCTGACAAGAGCAATGCAGCAAGAGCTCCTATGAAAATAATTGAATCCTGATAAATTTCTTTTAGCTTTATATCCTTCTTGATCTTTCCCATCTCTCCCTCGCCGTGCCACAGCTTCATAACATAGATTATGAATAGGAAAAGGAGGATAATTCCATCAACCCTTGAGAGAACGCCATCATATATCAGGAGCACAGGCGCAATCCCCATAAATAAAGTTATTACGGGAGCGCTTCCAACTGCCTCTGAATTGGTTTTTATCTTCTTTGCAATCAGAATCACTATACCTAATAATGGAACTTTAAACAGGTTGGAGCCGAACACAGTTCCAAACACTATATCCCCTTGACCAATTGTTGCGCCAGTTATAGAAGCGACAAGTTCAGGAAGCGCTGTGCCTATAGACACGACGATAAATCCGATAAGGTAATCAGATATTCCAAGCTTCCTTGCATAGTTGGATATGCCATATACAAGCATATCAGCTGACTTCATCACAATAGCCAGGCTTGCAACGACAACTAATATATTAAAAATTAAGGGATTAGATTGGAAGAACACTGCAACATTTTCTAGCATATTTAACCAGCCGCCTTTCTAGGTACCATCAGTTTGTGGCCAAGCTTGAATAACTCTCCGAAAACAAGCACGCTCAAAGAAACTCCAGTAATCCATGCCCAGTCCAGAAGAGTAAGAGGAACTGTCTTGAAGTACTGGCTTAATGGAGTGTAAACAACAACCAGCTGAAGCAATATTGAACTTGCAATTGCTCCAATAAGATACCAGTTTGTAAACACGCCCACTTTGAACAAAGACAAGTCCTCTGATTTTGAATTAAGGACATTTACCATCTGAAACATCATAAGCGTGCAGAAGGCAACTGTCTGTGCATATCTTAGGTTTGCGGCGTGGTCATACTTGTTGAACATCCACAGTGTACCCATCATCATTATCAGGCCTATACTAATCATTAAGGAGCCTCTTTTTAAG
>CAYUUH010000253.1:0-1732 GCA_964447855.1 uncultured Methanosarcinales archaeon
TATTTGTGCAACCCTGTCTTCAAGGCGTTTTTCAAGGTCCATAAAGTGTGATTATCTTTATTATTTATAAATCTTTCGTTATTTCACTACTATTAAGTGAATAGAATATCTAATTAGAGAACTCAAAAATTGCCTTAGCATCCTGTGAAGTAAATGGTTTTGCAACAACACTTACATTTAGCTGGCCAATGCCTTCTATGCCCGTGACATCTTCCAAACGGTCTCCAGTTACTATGTAGATTTCTCCTTTGTAGCCTTGCGACCTTAATCTTTTTGCCACATCCACCCCATTCATACCAGGCATTCTAAAGTCAGACAATACCCTTTGAGGATTCTGTTCAAGAATAGCTCCCATTGCAGCTTCTTGTGAGCTTGTGGAATAATACGCTACATTCTTATCTGTGCTTACTCTTGAATACATCGCTAAAACAGAATGATCATCATCTAGAATAACTAGCTTACATCCTTCTTTGTTTCCTGATTCATATTCTCTGTCACCTTCACCTGGCTTTAGTTCAGGTGCTGTAACAACTGCTTTCTTAACTCCAGAATCATATTCAGTAACTTCAAGCAATCTATTTCCATACTCTAAAAACTCCAATAATATTGTTAATTGAGAACGAATTATTTCGGCATCCTCTCCTTGCATATCTAAGGCTAAAACCTTTTTCTTTAAGTTTTCTGCAAGCTCTCCATATTCTTTCCCTATACTTTGGAAGGTAGATCCATAAAACACTTCAGGAGTAAAACCGTTATCATATTTGCTTTCAGAATATAACAATTTAGCAGCACTTGTAAGGTCATTATTCTTTCTTGTTATTTGTTTTCCAGCATCAGAGATAGCTGTCAGCGCTTCAAGGTTTTTTAAGTCAGAAGCATTCCCATTATCTAAACCCATCTTAATAATATCACTATATCCCATAATTCCTGCAATTAAATTATTCATCGAATGACTAAATGTTCCAGCAAAGTCTAATGGAGAATCTTCTAATGCTTCCCTAAGTTCAACTATTCTTGTAGTAAGATTTTTTTCTGCCATAACTCTTAGAATGCATAGCTACTATATAAACCTTTGGGTTTTAACTACTAAATGGTAGTAATAATAGAGTCACTTAAATATTATACAGACTACAAACCTGTTATGGAGCCGCAGGTCTTTACTAAACCAGTAAATAGAATGGCTGTTAAGGTTAAGAGAAACTTTGAGAATATACAAGAACAAGAAGAGGTGCCTGCTTAATTACCTAGATGAATCAGCCTGTCTCTCAACTTCAAGCTTCTTTGAAATTGCGTTTGAGCCCTGGCTTAGGTTATAAGCGCTGATTATCTCTTCAGCTAAATAATCTTCAATTGGCTTTTTAGAATTAAATGATTTCTGGTATGCTCCCTGTGTCATATGCCTCAAAGCAAGGTCAACCCTTCTCTGCGGAGCGCACTCAACAGCCTTTGGATAACGGGCTCCACCATATTCGATTGTGATTATCTCCTCGCGCTGTGCAGCATTCTCAAGAGCTTTTGCAAATATCTTAATCGGATTATCTTTCATCCTTGATTCAATAAGCTTAAAAACATTTTCAACAATGGAATATACTTTCTGGGCCTTTCCTGTTGTCCTTCCGGAGCTCTTAAAGTGCTTCCTGCTCTTGTGGCCTGCAACCATCAGCTTGTTGATAAGCCTCTCGACAATAAACACCTTGCTCTTGTGGAACCTGTTTCCTGCATACCTTGCCCC
>CAYUUH010000254.1:0-1732 GCA_964447855.1 uncultured Methanosarcinales archaeon
TGATATTTTTTCATGTCTTCTCTTACTACTTCATGACCAAGTTCACTCATAGAAATATTTTCTACAGCTCTAATCGCATCTGCAATATATCCAGCAAGAGTTATGGCTTCTTTTGTTAAGTCCGTCTTAATTGTCGATGATGTTACCTTTGGAAGTAACTGCACTAGCCTCTGGCTTGCTTGTTCAAGATTTTGTTTTGATGTGTTCAGTGTTGCATATCTTTTGTCGGTTTGAGCCATGGTGAACATAATCAATAACAAATATATAAAGGTTTTACATCCGATTAATAATGATAGAGCTGATCGATGGGTTAAATACAAGTGAAACAGCAAAATACCTTCTTGACACATGTTTCCTTCTCGATATGGTCAAGCGCGGGAAAACAAAAGAGCTCAAGTGGTTTTGCGCAGTGAATAAGACAGGAATGGCTTCATTCAATCTAGCAGAGCTTGTCTATGTCCACCATAACCTAGACGGGGAAGCAAACCATCATCTAAGGGATTTCCTGAAAGAAAAATTGCTCTTCAGGGTGCCTGTACCTGTATCTCCAGGTGATAAGGCTGCTGAGGAAAAGTTTGTTAGAGGTGTCTCAGAAGATATACTCAGGTATGTCCCTGATCCAAGTGATGCTGTGCTAATTGCCCTTGCAAAAAAACTGAATGCAACAGTCTTGACAAAAGACAAGCATCATGTATTTACTGCAGCTGCAGCAAACCATAACATCACCGTCCTAAAAGAGCTGCCTTAGTTTAGAACTATAAATGCGCTAAGCGTCGTTAACCCGAACATCTGCTCTCCTAATGCTATTCTATGATTACCGTCATCCACATGACAGTAATCACCAGGAAGAATAGATAATATTATCGGAGGAATATGAAATTTTATTTGATTTATTATCTCTTCGCTAAGGTGGTGTTTATCAAACACAGATATATCGCTTATCTGCACAATGCCAAAATGTTTTAGTAAGGCGTTGAGCAGGGTAAGAACTCCCTCCCTTGTCCATCCTTGCCTCCTAGTAGATATTAGATTAAGCGGAAAGTCTGAGACAAAAACAATAGACCTTCCTTGATTTAAGGCAGAAATTAGTTTATCGATGCGCAAACCTTCTGATGAAATGCCCCTTGGATCATCAAAACTCAGAAACTTGACAATATCATTCTGGTTATGTATGTGCTTACAATGCATGGTCCGGCCAAGTAGTACAAAGGTCTCGTCTAGTTGCATTATTTTCAAAAAAAGATATTCATTATTATACTTTTCTGTAGCAATGCTATTAAATATCTTCAGCATTTTATTCTCTCATGCATGAGAAAGTGGGGATACTGCCTTATGACAGCTTCTTTTCTCAAGTCTACATTAGGGAGAAAGATGCACTTGGGCTAGATGTGCAGCATGTCGGCTCTACCTCTGTACCAGGTCTTGGGGGGAAAAAGGTATTAGATCTCCTTCTTGTAGTAAAAGATAAGGACGATGCAAGAGGTAAGTTGAAACTGCTTGAGAGCAAGGGATATGATGAAAATAAGAGTGCTGGTGACAGTGAAAGGCTGTTTGCACATGCTGACAAGATATATTTAGACAGGAAAGTCCATCTCCATATGCATATAATGTGGACTCCAAGATATAGGGAGATGCTGCTCTTCAGGGATTATCTGAGAGAGCATAAAAAAGAAGCACAAAAGTATTTTGATCTGAAGAAAAAAATTGCAGAAGACGTTGACTTTGATAGGGA
>CAYUUH010000255.1:0-1727 GCA_964447855.1 uncultured Methanosarcinales archaeon
TTCCCAGAAAGGGAACTTTATCAGAAAATAGATTCTGCAATAAAAAGAATAAAAATTAAAGACAGGAACATTTCTGCTGAGCTTCGAGAGTGGGTGTCTGTTACAAGCGGTTACTTCAATGTTACAGCGATTTATAACGAGTTACAGGTTGTTACAAAGGAACAAAAAGCGGCTGTTCGGGTAGCTTTACACAGGCTTTGTAAAGACGGAACAATAATTCAGGATAAGAATAAAGACGGGTTATATCGGTTAGTTAATAAGACAGTAAAGCAGATTGACCTTAATGACAAGTCAGATTTGATTGGTGAGTTACCAATACGCTTCCCCTTCAGGCTTGAAGATTGGATAAAGCCAATGCCAGGATGTGTATATATTATTGCAGGTGAAACAGATTCTGGAAAATCTGCCTTCCTGATGAACTTTGCAAAAAGGAATACGCCAAGATTTAAAGTTCATTATTTTAGTTCTGAAATGGGCAAACAGGAGTTATTAGACAGAACGGATCACTTTTGGCCGGATGTAGGGCAAGACAAGAACTTCACATTTTATGAGGATTGTTATTCAGATTTTAATCAACTGATAAAGCCGGAGGATATAAACATAATTGATTATCTTGAATTATATGAAGATTTTTATAAAATGGCAGAAAAAATAGATGATATTGGGAAGGCTTTAGGAAACGGCATTTGTTTTATTGCATTACAGAAACCAAAGAATAGGGAAGAAGGTCTTGGAGGAGAAAGAACAAAAAACCTTGCAAGGTTATATCTTGCACTTAAACCAGGTCTTTTAAAGATAGTTAAAGCAAAAAACTGGCGTGACCCAAAAGCAAACCCAAATAATCAGGAAATATCCTTTAAGCTTGTTGAAGGGTGCAAATTTGTTAATGATTCTCCTTGGAAGAAAGTATGAGTACTAAAAACTTATATTTAGGATATTTTCAGACAAGGAAGACAATGTATATAGAGAGGTGTATGGCACATAGCGAAAAGCAAGCTAAATTATTAATATGCAAGCGAATTTCAAATAAAGCTGATGTGCCGTTAAATTTGGTTATGAATTGGTTTTCTAATCCTGAAAATTATAGTCTTAAAAAAGAGATAGAATATAAGGAAGTCGAAGACGGAACTCCTAACCAATTACGAGAGGAAGCGGGATGAAGGTTCTGGTGGCGTGCGAGTTTTCGGGAATTGTCAGGGAGGCTTTTAAAGCTAAAGGCCATGATGCTTGGAGCTGTGATTTGCTTCCGACAGAGATTCCGGGACAACATATCCAAGGGGATGTTTTATCAATACTTAATGATGGTTGGGATATGATGATTGCACATCCGCCTTGCACTCATCTTGCGGTATCAGGAGCCAGATGGTTCAAGGATAAGCAGAAAGAACAGGCGGAAGCACTCGTTTTTGTTGGGCGGTTGCTTGAATGTAATATCCCGAAAATCTGCCTTGAAAATCCTGTCAGCGTTATCAGTACAAAAATCAGGAAACCAGATCAGATAATTCAACCCTGGATGTTCGGAGAGCCTTACCAGAAAAACACCTGCTTATGGCTTAAAAATCTTCCGAAATTAATTCCGACACAAATAATGGAAGACAGAGAACAGAAATGCTGGAGAGAACCGCCTTCACCCGACAGATGGAAAAAAAGAAGTCGGACATATCAAGGCATTGCCAAAGCAATGGCAGAACAATGGGGCTAAAATGACCACACCCGAACCGAAGCTC
>CAYUUH010000256.1:0-1726 GCA_964447855.1 uncultured Methanosarcinales archaeon
AACACCTACAGCTATAATGGTTGGAACTGGCAAAGGAGCAAAGAAAGGAATCCTTATCAAAGGAGGAGATGCGCTTGAGACTGCACATAAGCTTAAGTACATCATATTTGATAAGACTGGGACAATAACTCAGGGGGTTCCATCGGTCACAGACATTTCTTCATTTGGCTCTGCGTCAGAAAATGATTTTCTTAAGATTGCAGCGAGCATTGAACAGTCTTCAGAACATCCATTAGCTGAAGCTATAGTAAATGACGCTAAGAACAAGAAACTCAATTTGAAGAAGGCATCTAGCTTTAAGGCGATACCTGGACATGGAATCATAGCAAGTTTGGGTGCCAATAAATACTATTTTGGAAATGAGCGTTTAATGAAGAAATATTCAGTAAAAGTCTCAAACTCCGCAATCAAGCAAATCCATACCCTTGAAGGTCAGGGGAAAACAGTAATGATTCTTGGGACTGGAAAGAAGGTTGAAGGAATAATTGCTGTAGCAGATACAATAAAGGAGACCTCTGCTGAGGCTGTTGAGGCATTGCAGAAAATGAATCTTTCTGTTTACATGATAACCGGAGATAATGAACGTACGGCAAAGGCAATTGCAAAACAAGCAGGAATTAAGCATGTCTTTGCAGGAGTTCTGCCAGAAGACAAGGCTAAGTATGTAAAGAAACTACAGAAGAGGGGGGAGTTTAAGGTTGCGATGGTTGGGGACGGAATAAATGACTCTCCAGCTTTAGCACAGGCAGATATAGGAATCGCAATGGGTTCTGGAACAGATGTAGCTATGGAGGCAGGAAATATTGTGCTTATGAGAAATGACCTCCGTGATGTCCCTAGGGCTATAAAACTTAGCAGGATGACTATGTCAAAGATAAAACAGAATATGTTTTGGGCGCTTTTTTATAATTCAGCTGGAATCCCGCTAGCCGCAATGGGGTTGCTTAACCCAATGATTGCTGGAGCTGCGATGGCCTTGAGCTCTGTTTCAGTAGTATCCAACTCATTGCTGTTGAAGACTAAGAGACTGTAGGTGGCACTATGAAACGGACATCTTTAACCATATTATTGGCTTTTTTTCTCTTGTTTTTAGTTAGCTGCAAAAGTGAGAATAAAATCACTGGAGAATCAGTCTTAGACGACTCTTATGTCAGGATTCCTCTCTCAGACTTGTCAGATACAGCGAGATTCTATACTTTTGATGATGGAGTTGAAGTAAGATATTTTGCAGTCTTAGGGTCTGATGGAGAACCGAGGACAGCATTTGATGCATGCGATGTATGTGGCGGCTACAGAGGATATGAACAAAGGGGAACTGATATTGTATGCAGGAATTGTGGTAAGGTATTTCGTATAGATGGCCTAGGAACAAAGAACCAGGGCTATGGGTGCTGGCCAAGCTATCTTCCTCACGAAATCAGAGGCAATGAACTTCTGATAAAGGAAAAAGATATTAAGGCAAATGCTTATATGTTTTCATAAACATTTGCAACTAGAGGTGATTGAATGATAAAGAAGATAATTGCTATTTTAACCTTAGTCTTTTTGGCAGGATGTTCTGGCACTAACTACGATTCCTTTGCAAAGTGCCTTACAGAGAAAGGAGTTGTTATGTATGGGACTGAGTGGTGCTCTCATTGCCAGAACCAGAAAAAGGAATTTGGGACTTCTTTTCGGTACGTAAACTTTGTAGACTGCGATTTGCATAGGGACGAGTGCATAGATG
>CAYUUH010000257.1:0-1724 GCA_964447855.1 uncultured Methanosarcinales archaeon
AATAGTGGAGAGAAAATGAAAGAAGTTACTAGTATACTAAATAAAAAAAATATTTCTGTTGAAGATATGGCTTCTTTTTGTAAAAGAAAAGGTTTTGTTTACAGGTCTGGAGATATTTATGGAGGGCTTGCTGGTCTTTGGGATTTTGGTCCTCTTGGAGTTGAGTTGAAAAATAATCTTAAACAGAATTGGTGGAATTTTTTTGTTCGTGGAAGGGAAGATGTTGTAGGAATTGACGGTGCAATCCTTTCAAACCCAAGAGTCTGGAAAGCATCAGGCCATGTTGATAATTTTACAGATGTTTATGTTAAATGCCAGAAGTGCAAGAAGCCAAACAAGGTTGACAAGAACGAGCTGGAAACAGCAAAGTGCGACTGCGGCGGAAAATACGATATAGTTGGTGATGTTAACCTGATGTTTAAGACAAATGTCGGCCCAGTTGAGGGAAACACAGCATACCTAAGGCCTGAGACAGCCCAGCTAATCTTCACAAACTTCAAGCTGATATACGATACTTCAAGAGTAAAGCTTCCATTCGGAATAGCTCAGTTAGGAAGGGCTTTCAGAAATGAGATTTCTCCAAGAGACTTTTTGTTCAGGTGCCGAGAGTTTGAGCAGATGGAGATAGAGTTCTTCATACACCCTGACCAGAATGAATGCCCTTTGCTGGAAGATGATAATCATATGGAGTTCGAGTTCCAGCTCCTCAGCGAAAAAGACCAGAAGGACAAGAAGAAAGATTGCCAGAAAATCAAGCTAAAAGACATGCTAAGTGGCAAGATGCTTGACCCATGGCACGCATACTGGCTCAAGGAAGTCTACCAGTGGTTCATTGACATGGGAGTTAGCAAGGACAACCTCAGGTTAAGGGAGCACATGAAAGATGAATTGGCTCATTACAGCTCTGCATGCTTTGACATAGAATACAGGTTCCCATTCGGCTGGAAGGAAATCCACGGAAATGCAAACCGCGGCCAGTTTGATTTGAAGCAGCACGAGAAGGAAAGCAAAAAGTCAATGGAAGTCTTTGATGAGGAAACAAAGAAAAAAGTCGTTCCGAAAGTCATAGAGCCTTCGCAGGGATTGGACAGGGCATTCCTTACATTATTGTTTGACGCTTACGAAGATGACAAGGCAAGGGGAAATATTGTGCTGAAGCTTGACCCTAAGCTTGCTCCGATTAAGGTTGGAATTTTCCCATTGGTGAACAAGCTTACAAAAGAAGCAAGGCAGGTTTACAACAAGCTTAAGAAGCACATTGTCTGCCAGTTTGACACATCAGGCTCTGTCGGAAGAAGGTATGCAAGGGCAGACGAGCTTGGGATTCCGTACTGCATCACAGTTGACTTTGACACATTAAATGATAAGACTGTAACGATAAGGGACAGGGACACGACAAAGCAGATAAGAGTAAGTGCAGACCACCTTAAGGACACCATCCACAAGCTCATGAACAGGGATATTGAGTTTGAGAAGGCAGGAAAGCTCATCTAATCCTCGGTTTTTTCATAAATTTTATATACGTCCAGATGTTTTTCTGTATAAAATGGAAATAAAAGACTTACAAATCAAGCAAGGAAATGTTGAGATTGTTTTAGACGTAGTTGAAGTAGCACCGCCAAGAGAGTTCCAGAAGTTCGGCAAATCAGGAAAGGTTGCAACCGCAATAGTAAAAGACGCAACAGGCCAGGTTAAGCTTTCTTTATGGAATGAGCAGGTTGACT
>CAYUUH010000258.1:0-1709 GCA_964447855.1 uncultured Methanosarcinales archaeon
CTTCGGAGGAGGCTCTGGTTTTTCAGCAGCATAACCTACAGTTATGACTGCCTGAGGTATAACCTCTTCAGGCAACCCTAATGCCCTTGAAAGCATATCATCATCAAAAGCGCTTACCCAGCAGGCACCTAACCCAAGAGAGTGCGCTGCCAACAACATATTTTCTGCAGCAGCTGCGCAGTTCTGGATTGTGTAAAGCCTTTCGCCCCTTACTCCGTAAAACCTTTTTACTTTTTCAGGAGTTGCTATTATCACAAAATGAATCGGAGCTGTGACCATCCACTGTTGGTTGAGGCACGCTTCAGCTATTTTCTTCCTCATCAATTCTTCTCTTACAATTATGAATTTCCAGCTCTGGATATTTCCTGAAGAAGGAGCCATTCTTCCAGCGTCGAAAATGTTAACTACCATGTCCCAAGGCACTGCCTTGTCCTGGTATTTTCTTACAGATCTCCTAGTTATGATGCATTCCAGTGCGTCCATTAAAAAGTTTTTTATACTTACTACTATTTATATCTAACGGTATGGATTATGCAAGTTTAGTGGACGTCTACCAGAAGCTGGAGACAACGACAAAGAGGTTAGAGAAGACACATATCATCTCTGAGTTCTTGAGAAAAGTAGAAGCTGATGATTTGCCAGGGGTAATACTTTTGCTCCAGGGCAAGGTTTTCCCTGACTGGGACCAGAGCAAGATTGGAGTTGCATCTAGGCTTATACTAAAGGCTATTGCAACAGCAACAGGAATAAACTCTGCTAAGATTGAGGAAAGCTGGAAAAAGACTGGTGACTTAGGGAAGACAGCTGAGAAGCTTGTTGGCGTAAAGAAACAGGCTACATTATTTTCTAAAAAGCTTGAGGTCCAGAAAGTGTTTGAGAACCTCAGGAAGCTTGCAACCATGGAAGGCCATGGGACAGTTGACCGCAAAACCCAATTGATTGCGGAGCTCCTTACAAGTGCAACTCCTATTGAAGCAAGGTATGTGGTAAGGACAGTTCTTGGAGAACTCAGGGTTGGAGTTGGAGAAGGAAGTTTGCGTGATGCGATTGTCTGGGCATTTTTTAATGACGAGATTGGCTTCAAGTATGATGCTGAGCAGAATAATCTTGAGATTGAGAACAGGGAAGAGTATAACAAATATGTCAATGCTCTGCAGGAGGCTTATGACCTTACGAATGACTTTGCGTCTGTTGCAAAGCTTGCAAGGACAAAAGGGCTTAAGGGGCTTTTTGACACAAGGCTGAAGCCAGGAGTTCCTATAAAAGTAATGCTTGCGATAAAGGTCAAGGATGTTGCAGAAGGATTTGAGCGTGTGGGAAAGCCTGCTGCTGTCGAATATAAATATGATGGGTTTAGATGCATTACAGGATACACTCAATTGTATGTAAGAAATAAAGGACTAGTATCTGCGAGAGATATTAAAAAGGGAGACCAAGTTCTTACCCACCACGGAAGGTTTAGGAAGATACTTGCTGTTAACCATAGGAGAATAGACAAAGGAGAAAGGCTTTTTGAACTGATGACTTTTTATGGGAACAAGTTCAAGATTTCAGAAGGACACCCATTATTAGTGCTAAGGGGAAAGCCATCTTGGGTAAATATAAAGGAAATAAGTAAAAATGATAAGCTGATTTTCCCCGTACCTAAATTAACTGGCACTTTTCCGTACAAGGGAGAGCTGAACTTAAGCGACGCTTCAGGCTACCAT
>CAYUUH010000259.1:0-1704 GCA_964447855.1 uncultured Methanosarcinales archaeon
CCCTCACTGCGGAAAAGAAGGAGAAGGCACCACACTCTACAAAAGGAAAACGTTTGAAGGTGTTCCGTCTTATGTTGTTGAGTGCCAGCACTGCCACGGCAAGATTGGCGTCACCAAGAAGATGAAAGAAGGCAAGAAAAAGGGAGAGCCTGAGATGGATGAGGAGTAAACTTCTTTTATTTTGTTCTCTATTTCTACAGTAATATATATAAATACCATGCATTAACTATCGTCTATGGTAAAGAAGAAAATAGTCGTAACATCTGCACTGCCATATGCTAATGGGCCGATACATATCGGGCATCTGGTGGAATACATCCAGACAGATATATTTGTAAGGTTTTTGCGCTCAATCGGCGAAGATGTTATCTATTGCTGCGCTGATGACACCCATGGAACGCCAATTGAGATTAAGGCTGACCAGCTCGGGATAAAGCCAGAGGAGCTGATTGAAAAGTTTTTCAGGGAGCACTCGCAGGATTTTAAGTCATTCCACATCAAGTTTGACTCTTACTATACAACAAATTCTCCTGAAAATAAGAAGTATGCTGACCAGATATTCGGGGAGCTCAAGAAAAAGGGGCTTATCTATACTAAAGATGTTGAGTCTTTCTATGACGCAAAGAAAGGAAGGTTTCTGCCTGACAGATATGTGAAAGGAAAGTGCCCTAAGTGCGGTGCTCCTGACCAGTATGGAGATGTTTGTGAGAAGTGCAACTCCACGTATAAGCCAGTTGACCTTGTCGAGCCATATTCTGTGATATCTGGCGAGCCTCCTGTAAGGAAAAGCTCAAGCCATTATTTCTTTAAGCTTAGTTCGCTGTCTGGCAAGATTGAGAATTGGCTTGTTTCAACCAAGAGTCTTCAGCCTGAGATTGTTAATTATGTAAGGAACTGGATTAAGGAAGGCCTTCAGGACTGGGATATTTCCCGCGATGGCCCGTATTTTGGGTTTAATATCCCTGGGGAGGAAAACAAATTCTATTATGTATGGCTTGATGCGCCGATAGGATATATTGCCTCAACGCAGAATTACTGCAAGTCTCATGGGTTAGATGCTGAAAAGGATTACTGGAAGAATAAAGACTCAAACATTATCCACTTTATAGGCAAGGACATAATCTATTTCCACTTCCTCTTCTGGCCTGCAATGCTCATGGAATCAGGGTTTAAGGTTCCTGACAACATTGTTGTGCACGGGTTCCTTACTGTCAATGGAGAGAAGATGTCCAAGAGCAGAGGCACTTTCTTTACTGCATATGAGTTTGCAAAGAAATACAATCCAGAATGCCTTAGGTTCTTCTATGCAAGAGTCCTGAGTAAGAAGATGTCTGATGTAAATCTTGATTTTAATGACCTGAAGGACTCTATAAATAATGAGCTTGTTGGGAACCTTGGAAACTTCTGCTATCGCGTGCTTAGCTTCCTGAATAAGTTCTTTGATTCTGATGTGGGTGGAATTGATGATTATAAAGAGCTTATTAATTCTATTAATGGGAAGGTTTCAAAGATAAAAGAGTCTTATAATAAATGCAACTTTAATGAGGCTGTTAAGGAAATTCTCGCTGTCAGTGATTTGGGGAATCAATATTTTCAAAAAAACGAGCCATGGAAGCTGATTAATTCCGATAAGGAGAAAGCACACAAAGTTCTTGGCACATGCGTGAACATTGTGAAAAACTTATGCATACTTATTGAGCCTGT
>CAYUUH010000260.1:0-1690 GCA_964447855.1 uncultured Methanosarcinales archaeon
GAGCTGGAAACGCAACACCTACACTATATCAAGTAAGAGAGACTGTCTTAAACCAGGTAAGAGCCCAGACATCAGAACAGTTGAGGCAGATGGTCCAGCAGAAACAACAGGTAATGGAGCAGGAGATGCAGGGAATGGGAGCAGAGGCAAAGAAAGTATACGAGAACCAGAACAGAGTAAGGCTTGCTGTGCACTCAATGCTTGCAATGGAAGACCTTGTCGGCGGCATTGGTCCTCAGGTAAGGGAAATAGCAAGAAACTTTAACAATTCAGTTCAGGCTACGATAAGAGCTGAAGAAAGGATTCAGGAGAGAAGCGCAATCAAGAGGATGTTTGCTGGCGGAGATGAAGAGGCAGCTGCAGAGCTTGAAGCGCAGGTAAACCAAAACCAGGAAAGAATCCAGCAGCTTAAGCAGCTAAGGGAAGAATGCAACTGCACTCAGGAAGTCAAGCAGATGTTCCAGGAGCAGATCCAGAATATGGAGCAGGAGCAGACAAGGCTTAACGAGCTTGCTCAGAAAGAGATTAAGAGCAAAGGAATGTTTGGATGGCTTTGGAAATAAGCCTTATTTATTTTTTTCATTTTTTAATTAATAAAAAGATTTAAATAAGATTGGATGTAAGAAAGGAGTTTAATGGTGATGCTAATGAAGAAACTGCTTGTAATTTTAAGTGTTGTTTTGGTTATGTCTGTTTTAATTGCTGGATGCGGGCCTAGGAAGGCAGCAACTGCTCCGGCACCGACAGGGGTTCAGGATGTTGATCAGGTATCCTCAGATATTTCTGATATCGAGTCTGTTGACAGCGATTTGGACCTTGGAGACCTTGAAAATCTTGATAAAGACTTAGAAAATCTCGACTGGTAATCAATAGTCTTTTATATCATTATTTCACTCTTTCTTTTATGGTAAGTCTAGACGGCAGCTATGGCGAGGGCGGAGGCCAGATTGTAAGGACAGCTCTGGCACTTTCTACGATAAGGAAGAAGGCTTTTGAAGTAAGCAATATAAGGAAGGGCAGGCAGCAGCCCGGGCTGAAAGCCCAGCACATTCATTGTATCAAAGCATTGGAGAAGCTGTGCAATGCAAAGGCAGAAGGCGCAGAGATTGGCTCAGAGCAGCTGAAATATTATCCCGGTGTTCTCAAAGGAAAAAACTTTGAGATTGACATTGGAACCGCAGGCTCTATCCCATTGCTTCTCCAGTCTGTCTTATTGCCTGCAATGTTTGCAGAAAAAATAAGCAAGATAACTGTGATGGGCGGCACTTGTGGAAAGTGGGCAACCCCATTTGATTATTTTAATGAGATATTTGTGCCATATGTAAAAAGGTTCTGCGGCAAGATAAATGTAAAGCTTATCAAGAGGGGGTATTATCCTAAAGGCGGAGGCATTATTGAGGTGAGGGTTGCGCCAAAATATAAGCTGGACGAGTTCACAAGCTTTGAAGGATTCTATGAAAAAGTAAGCTCTGAGAATAAGATGGAGCTTGTTGAGCAGGGAAGGCTTCTCCAGATAAGAGGGGTGTCTCATGCATCAGTTGAGCTCGAGAGTGCACATGTTGCAGAACGCCAGGCTAATTCAGCAAAGAATATCCTTGCAAAGTATAATTGTCCGGTCAATATAAGAAGTGAATATGTAAACTCAGCTTCAACCGGATCAGGCATAAGCTTATGGGCCATATTTGCAAAG
>CAYUUH010000261.1:0-1675 GCA_964447855.1 uncultured Methanosarcinales archaeon
CATCAGGGGCTCCGCACTTATAGCAGAATTCGCAGAGTTCAACTGCACCATAGCCCTGAACATTCATAGTAGCCCCTGCACAATAACTCAGAAAACCAGGTACCTCACTACATTCATTCTGGGCAGAAACAAATACTGCTGATGCCATAATGAGCACCAATGCTAATAATAATTTGCCCTCTACTCCCCTTTTTATGAACATTAAAATATACTTAAGATGCTTTATTTATAAAGTTTTTCCTGAGAGCAAATTTCATTATAGTGACCCATTAGCCAACCATAAATATTATAAGTATATTATTCTGCAAATGAATTAAAATGAAGATAACCATATCAGGAACCCTTGGAAGTGGAAAGAGCACCGTCGGCAAGATGCTTGCAAAGGAATTAGGCTATGAATATTATTCTACTGGAATTATAATGAGGGAGATGGCAGAAAAAAAAGGGATGAATTTTGTGGAATTTAATAGATTAGCAGAGAATAACAAAGAAATAGATTCAGATATAGATTATTATCAGGTAAACCTTGGAAAGTCAAAGGAAAATTTTATCCTTGAAGGAAGGCTGGGTTTTCATTTCGTACCTGATTCTGTAAAGGTGTTCTTGAAGTGCTCGGATGAGATAGCTGCAGAAAGAATACTGAAAGGCATGAATGAAGGTGATTCTTCTAGGAAGAAAGAAGGGCTCAAGAATGACAAGGCATCAATTCTATCAGACATAAAGGCAAGGAGAGACTCTGAACGGAAGAGGTACAAGAATCTCTACAATCTCAATCATGACGATGAATCTAATTTTGACCTAGTCATAGATACTTCGCACATACCTCCTGAAGAAGTCTGTAGCAAGATACTTGAATTCATTAGGAAAAATAAGTGAAACTCCTCTGTAATCATTGCACAAGATTTATATATTTCTTAAGCATTGCTATATCAAGAAATGCGCTCAAAGACTGTTACAGTAGTAGGTCTTTCAGGCGTAGGCTCAGCCACGGCAGAGATGCTTGTTCGCTCAGGCATAGGCGTCAGAGTTGTTGACAAGGGAAGAATTCTTGAGCATGATCTGCACCAGACTACTCTTTTCCTCGAGGAAGACCTTGAGAAGTTCAAGGCTAAGCAGGCAAAGAAACGTCTCGAGGACATAAACAAGACAGTCCCCGTAAAAGCTTTCCATGAAGACCTTAATGAGGTAAACATATACTTGGTTGATTCTGACCTTGTCATTGATTGCTCGAACGATGCCAACGTTTCCCTAAAGATTGACAAGTACTGCTCAAAGAAAAAGATAACTATGATATACTTCTATGTTGCAGGCACCAAGGGACAGGTATTCTTTGTTGATAAGGATAACCCATTCAGCAGCATCTCTAAATTCATAAAAAACAACAAGGTTAGTGAAAAGGGAATAATGTCTGCAACAATTCATATAGCTGCAGGCATAGCTGCGGCGAAGGCTGCTAAAATACTACTTAAGCAGCCCTTGGACAAGAATCTTATCTCTTTCGACGTCTGGGATATGACTTTTGACAAGATTAGTACAAAGAAGGGCAAATAAGCCTTTTTCCTCTCTAAACCAGCGAAACGTTTTTAAATGAACCTCGTTTCTCGATATATGCTTTCTGGCGAGGAAAGTCAAAAAATATTAGTTGGAGGTTTACGTAGCAGGTCCAGGGAGGTCT
>CAYUUH010000262.1:0-1648 GCA_964447855.1 uncultured Methanosarcinales archaeon
GGCTCCTGTCAGACTCAAACTTAAGAATCTTCTTATTGCCAAAATAGGGTACTTTTAGTTTTTCTATCCTTTCATGGCCCATATAAGCTATAAATGACGCATGAGGAATCAGGATTGCATTCTTTTCTATAAGCTGGTCCTGTATATCGAGGAAATCGTTATACTTGTTTATAGTTATTATCTCATCGGCAACATTGAATTGCTGATATGGTTTCTCCCTGCCCTTGACACAGATAGCTATAGTCCCAAATCCTTCGTCCTTCGCTCCTTTGAGTATTTGTAATGCAGAATGAGATGCTAAAGTGGCTATCTTGTATTTTTGCGCCATATCCTAAGAAAAGCGGTTTGGTTTATAAATTTAACTGTTCTAAATTAAATAATAAAAATAATGAAAAATGAGATTATTGCATAATCTCATAGGCAACAGTTACGGTTGCGCTTACGCTTACATCCTGGGGGCTTATGCTTACTGAAGTCTTGGCATATCCTGAGTCCATAGCCATCTCTGCCATAGGATACCTATAAGGCGCATAGTAGAAGTTTGACTCAGAGATGCTTGAGAGCTTTCCAAGAGTTCCTCCGAGATTCTTGACCAATGACTCTGCCTTTGCTTTTGCTTCGTCAGACGCTATCAGCAGAACAGCTGAGTTAACTTCTTTTTGCTTCTTTTCTGAAAGCCCGAAGTTTATCTGCTCAAACCCGTTTGCGCCTGCATTGACTGCCGCATCAATCAAGTCTCCAATATTCTCCATATCATTCGTTGTTACTTTGATCACATTAGAAACTGTATATCCAGTTATTGTAGACTTTCCAGTTGTAGGGCTGTAGCTGTACTGTGGATAGATACTGTATCTCTGTTTCCATATCATCCTTACCTACTCCTGCCTGCCTTAGAGCAGATTCTACACTATCACTTATCTGGCTGTTCTCATCTTTCGCTTCCTGGGCAGTCTTTTTTGTTGTTTCGATTCTGACATATAATTCTGCCTGGTCAGGCTCAACAGTCATTTCAGCATTTCCAGAGACACTAATCGTGTCTTTCTGTATCTGTCCTGAGCCAGAGATATTTACCTCAGACCTTGAGCCGAATGCAAGCACCAAAGCTACTATCACAAGGCCTACAGCCATAATACTTACCAATGCATTGTTTTTTAGTTCCTTAATTTTAATCACCTCATATTAACGGGAGACAGAGGATTATTATTCTCCTTAGCTCCCATTCTCCTTCTTTTATTATTGCCTTAATAAATGTTTTCATAACATATGGTAGGCGAGGCATATATAAATACATGGCGAAGACTTTGATTTGAGTTGAAGTTATGATTGCTACGAAACATTTATATAACCTTCAGCTTTTGGTTTTCTCATGGGAAAGACAATAGCTGTTATCGGTGCCCAATGGGGTGATGAAGGTAAGGGGAAACTTGTAGATATTCTGGCAGAAGAATCTGATGTTATTATTCGTGCAGCCGGAGGCGCTAATGCAGGTCATACAATTTATGTTCCCAAAAAAGATAATAATGAAGAAACAACAAAATTTATTTTTCATTTAATTCCTTCCGGGAGTTTTCATGAAGGTAAAGAGATTGTATTAGGCAATGGTTTGGTAATTCATTTAGGAACTTTAATTGAAGAACTCGACACTTTA
>CAYUUH010000263.1:0-1644 GCA_964447855.1 uncultured Methanosarcinales archaeon
CAAATCCCCTATGTTCATGAGAGGGAAATCCTGCATTTCGATCAACGTAAAATTCATCAAGCAATACAAAAGGATCATAGTTATCAAGATAACTAGTCGGGAAACTCCTTTTTACTTTAGCTCCTGATCCCTCATCGGTTTTAACTGCAGGTACTTTCATTGCCATATTTATCTCTTCTTTTTATCTTTAACAAGCCAGTTGCGTGTGCTCCAAAATACCCAGGAAAAAACAAAAGAAGCCAATGCAAGTACAATCACCTGGTATAAGATTAGGGTAAAACTTGTTCCGTACCCCATGCCGTAGCTCATCATTCCGTATGCCATGTTTTCACCTCCGATTTTTTCTTGGTTTGGATAGTTATAGTCCATCATCATCCCCATACCCCTAGACCCACTAGGATAAGTACTACAGTACATTCTATTGGCAATATCTATATGAAACAAATCATGCTCTTCTGTTCCTTCCTCTAAGCCCATTCCTTCGTGCATCAGGTCATGCGCTTCTCCAGGGTGCCTTAACTCCATTATATACTCCCCTATAGCCTCAAGCTGGTCTTCAGTAAGATTGGAACAGCTCACTTGAGACTCTACAAGAAGTCTGCCTTCCTCAATTTCGTCTGAATGGTCTTCAGCAGCGTAAACTAAACTAACTAAGACTATCACACTAAGTAAACCTAGCAATCCATATTTTACATAATTCATATTGATACCTCCAGTTATTTCTTGGTTTGGTGCTATTTAATCCTAAGGCTGTCTGGAATCGGACTGCCATGAGGGCATTTTTTAGGGTGATTTAGAGCAATGCTTAGCTTCTTTACCACATCATCACTAAATGCATGCTCAAGCTTATGGGCTTCTTTATGTAGGTTTTTCTTGTCTACCTTAAGGAACTCCAGAAGAAAGACTTCTATCACTCTGTGCTTAAACGTTATTTTCTTAGCTTCTTCCAGTCCCTTCTTAGTCAGCTTTACTCCTGAATACCGTTCTTTGTCAACAAGACCATCTTCAGTAAGGTTTTCAAGCATCTCTGCAACGCTCGGCTTAGATATCTCAAGGAAGTCAGCAAGATCTACTGATTTTACCTCATCCGAGCCTTCTTCCTCAATAAGATGGTATATTGCCCTCAAGTAATCCTCTCTGCTAGTTTTGTGCGCCATATAGTCCACTATGCCTCTGGTACTTCTTAAATATTCCGGTTCTACTTCTCCATCAATCATGGCTCTCATACTGGAAATATACCTGGAGAGGCTGACCCTGTCAAAGTTCTGAGAGACTATAGAAGGATTATCCTTAACCAGCTCATCAAGCTGCTCTTCTTCTGGGAAATGGTCGACGTCAAAAGGCAAATCTAAAGCAAGCATTGGCTTATATCCTATGCTAAGCAGAGACAGCTTTTCAGCTTCTTCAAGATTAGAACCTGCCCTAGTTCGATTCATTCTCTCTTCAGCGTCCATAGTATATTGAAGCATCAAGTTAGGTATACCTAACTAGTATAAAAACCTTTATGCTATAAATTATAATAAAAAGCAAGAATTATATTAAATCGCACTTAGCCAAAGACGCTAGCTTTGGAAATGTCTGCTCACCGACATAATTCTCTCCGTTTACTCTCCAAGTTGGATAGTACTCGACACCTGCATCTAT
>CAYUUH010000264.1:0-1586 GCA_964447855.1 uncultured Methanosarcinales archaeon
AAACTCCCTTACGCCCTCGCCTTTTGAGTATGGCTTCTTAAGGTAAATCTCCATCATAGGCGTGCTTAACTCTCTTCTTCCGTCAAGAATCTCAATAATACGTGGCAAACCCATCGTAACGTTCATCTCTGCTACTCCAGCGAAGTGGAATGTGTTAAGCGTCATCTGGGTGCCTGGCTCTCCGATTGATTCAGCAGAAACAAGCCCTACAGACTCTCCTGGCTCTACCATGGCTTCATGATACTCATTAAGTGCAAGCTCCTGAATCTCTTTCTCTTTGCTCTGAGATATCTTCTCAGGCATGTTCTCTTTCAAGCTGTTTTCTATAATCTTTGGTAATTCTGTTCCAGTGTCTTTTGTCATTTTAACCTGTCACCGATTTTATAATTCTCTTAACATTAAGCGAGCCGCCTTCAGACTTTGAAACATCAAGGCCGTCTTCACCATAGTTGAACTGGATAATCCTCTTAGCAGCATCCCTTACTGTGTGGTCATACTCTACTTTCAAGTCCTGCATCGCGTTGGCAAGCCTTCTGTAGAGGTAACCGGATTTAGGTGTACGCAATGCAGTATCCATCAGCGAGTCTCTTCCAGTCATGGCTCCAAAGAAGAATTCAGCAGGAGTAAGCCCTCCCTTGAACCCGTTCTTGATAAATCCATGGGCTTCTGGGCTTAGGTCTCCGTGCTTGAACGCAGACAATGTCCTTCCAGAGTAGCCTTTCTCAATCCTCTTGCCCCTCATAGCCTGCTGGCCTACGCAAGCAGCCATCTGTGCAAGGTTAAGCAAGTTTCCTCTTGCTCCTGAATTTGCCATGACCATCGTATGGGTCTTTTTGTCAGCATGAACAGCAACTAGTCTTCCTGTCTCGTTTCTTGCCCTGTTTAATACTTCAAGTATCCTAAGCTCAAGTGTCTCTTTAAGGGTTTTTCCAGGGAACGTGTCAAGCTTGTTGTTGCGGTAAAGCTCGATAAGGCTGTCTACTTCCTTGTTTGCATTGTCAAGCGTTTCCCTGATTGCATTCTTTGCACTTTCAGGAAGGTCTGTATCGCTTATCTTTGCGCTGAAGCCAACCTTTGAAAGAACTTCTATTCCAAGCCTGAAAAGGTTTCCAAGAAGTTTTATTGTAAACTCTTTTCCATATTTCTTGTGGATGTTTCTTAGCAATAATCCTGAGCCTTCTCCAAGGAGGTTCCTGTCAAGTATTCCTGAAACAAGCTTTCCGTCCTTGATTACGACATAAGCGTCAGTCTTTATATTGTCCTCTCTGCTTAATGAATTGTCATAATGCCTTGCTTTTCCTGTGAAGTTAAAGTCTTTTGGAATAAGCACAGAGATCACTTCTTTGCCGGATATCTTCTCCTTGTTAGGAAGCCTTGAGAACTCTGTAAGGCCTATAGCCGAAAGCAGGTCAACTGCCTCTGCCCTTGTAAGCTCTAGATCTCTTGTAAGTATGTAGTTTCCTGAAATTGCATCTTGTACGCATCCGATGATGCTCAGTCCATATCTTGGAGATATAAGCTGAGTCTGGACTTCCATAAGCACTTCAGCCTCTGCCCTTGCCTCCTCAGTATGAGGGATGTGAAGG
>CAYUUH010000265.1:0-1561 GCA_964447855.1 uncultured Methanosarcinales archaeon
TCTCCTACACCAAAAACCTCCGGGAAAAGTTTGTACTTCACATTTAAGCTTGTTGTCATCTCAGGAAGCTTCCCAAGAAGTGAAACTACATTTCCCAAAAGAATATCTGCCTTTCCCAGAGCCATATCTAATTCAGTTTCTATAGACATGCTTCCACCAGGAGTAAGTGTCTTAACTTCTTGTGAGCCTTTGAAAAGCTTGACAATCTTTGTTCTAAGTGAATTATACTTCAATTGATTTGCTTCTTTTGAGACTCTGCCTGGTTTCAGCTCTATCTCATCGCCCACATTTAGTTTGCCTTGCTTGAGCGTTCCGCCTAATATCGCGCCGTGCAATTCTTCGGGCTTTGTTCCAGGACGGTTTATATCAAAGCTTCTTGCGACTATAAAGATGGGCACTGCATTCTCATCTCTCTCAGGCAGCTTTATTTCAGCAATTGCTTTGTATAATTTATCTAGATTGATTCCCTGCTGTGCAGAAACTGGGACGACAGGAGCATCATCAAACTTTCCCTTCAGAAGCTCTTTTATTGCAATATAGTTTTTCTTTGCCTGTTCGGCATCGACAAGATCTATCTTATTTTGTGCAACAATCAGATTTTTAACTTTCTTGGCCTGCAATGCCGCAACGTGTTCGATCGTCTGTGGCTTGATTCCTTCATTAGCAGCAACTACAAGAATAGCTGCATCAATCATAGCAGCCCCGCTCAACATAGTAGCCATAAGCATCTCGTGTCCCGGAGCATCAACAAAACTTACATGTCTTACTGGCTCTCCTTTCTTTTCACGATTATAGTTTTCTCCGTCCTTATAGATGATAACATCAGCATATCCGAGCCGGATTGTAATTCCTCTTTTTAACTCTTCAGAGTGTGTATCTGCCCACTTGCCGCTAAGTCTCTGCAACAGCGTTGTTTTTCCGTGGTCTATATGCCCGACCATTCCAATATTTATTGTTGGTATTTCCTTTTCCATTAAAATCCCAAAGAATAATGTATTTTAAAAGCTATGTTTTCAAAATCCTGAAAAATTATCTCTTCTTTTTCTTCTTCGTCTTTTTCACTTTCTTGATTTTTTTGACTTTTTTCGCCTTTTTTGCTCTTTTACTTGCCTTTATCCATGCAAGCAGCTTCTTTACTTTAGAGTTCTTATTCTTAGCCTTGCTAGGCCCTCTTCCACAAATCTTTCCTTTAACTTTTTTCGCCATCTTTTATGATTAGGACTCGGTGAATGAGTGCCATAAACAAACGTTGAATCAATCTTAACCTGCCAACTTGTTTTAAAGGTTATCTCATTCGCGCCATAGAAACGCTTAAAGAGAGCAAGTTTCGTGAAGGGAGTTATAGTCCTGTCCCCTCATTAATAGTCGAACTCTCAACAGAGGCTACTATGGTCACACCCTTTCCAGGGCAACCGACAACTTCGGATGGATTTAATGTTACTTATATTTATCCCACCACTTTTAAGTTAAAAATCGACGATAAAAAATTTAAACCTGCAGCTGTTCCTGCGGTCGTTTAAGCTCTTTGCCTTTCTTCTTCTTTTCCTTTTCAGGATTGTAA
>CAYUUH010000266.1:0-1529 GCA_964447855.1 uncultured Methanosarcinales archaeon
GTCAATTATCAAGAATCTAAGATAGTAAAGAAAATGGAAAAATGAATAACAGGAGTAAAGGTTAACTACACCTTCCACTAGAACATAGTTCCTTTTCAATAAAATTCCCAATCCCTTCCATCGCCCCCCTCACAGACTCAAAGTCGCTGTTGTTCAGACAAAATCTCTGAATACTACCAAAATCCCGTTCAATTGGATTAAGCCATGACGCTCTTGTTGGCAGTGGTAGTATCTTTATCCTTGGATGTAGATCAACAAACATTTTGGTATGCTCGCTCGTATGGGCGCTCCATCCGTCCTGAATGATATACAGGTCCTTTCCTTCATACTCATCAAGCAGATCTTCAAAGAATTGTGTTACAATAAAGCTGTTCTTCCAATCATAGAAGGCATAATACCTATCTCCGGTATGCAGGTTCCTCGCCATGAATAAGTCCATTATTCCCTTTACTTTCTGGCCATAAGGGATATGATAATATCCATTAAAGACGAATTTTTGCCCCCCATACTTCTTAATAGCTGTCTTTCCTTTCTCATCAAAGGAAAGAACTACCCCATTTGCTGGGCAAGAAGCAATTGCCTGCTCTATTGCAATTTTTTTTTATCAAACTCTTTATCAGGAGAATATTGCCATCGCTTGCTTCGCTTTAAGCGAGCACCAGCTTCACCAAGTATTTGCCGCACTTTTTCGATGCTTATCGACTCAACAATCTTGTAGTCAATGAGATGCTTTCTAAATCTTGGCAAGGTCCAAGCGGTGAAATGGTAGTCAAATTTACTTGGCTTATGAGAAAAATGCAGAAGAATAATCTCCTTCTTGCCCTTATCAAATTTAATTCTTGCTCCTTTAGCTTTACCTCTCTGTAAAGCATCAAGGCCTTTGATATTAAACTCTTTGATAGCAGCTCTAACTTTCCTTTGTTCACAGCTTATTTTTTCTGCGATATCTTTTGCAGGAGTCTTTTGGGAAGAGAGTATTAGGACCTTTGCCCTGTCTCTTGTGAATGCCTCATTTGACTTCTTTGCATTCTCTAGGATTTGAAGCTCTTCCAAGCTTATGGGCTTAACAAATAAGCCCGGTTTTCTGCCAGCATTAGGATTTCTCCTTTTATTAACGGGTTCAACTGGCCCAAGATATTTCTTTTTGTGTTTTACTTTTTTCCCAACACGATAGTTAGTGATTTCGTAGCGGTATTCTCTACCGTTTATGGTGTATGTTTCAATGTGTGCCATTTTAATTATAATTAAGGGCTACATATATTTATAGTTTTCGGTGATGGAATGTATATGTAGCACACAATATATTATAGACTATAATCAACTAGAAAGTGTAATTAAGCTGGTGCATGTGTTGAGAGTATGAAGATCAGAAAGATGCGCAAAATTACCGTCTTATCATATTCCTCAAAAACTTAACAGCAAGCCTCGGGTTTCTTGCCGCTCCTTTCACAAGATCCAGGACTGGCGTGTTTCTTATCAGGCTCTTGTAGTTGAATGTCCTTGCAGTGACCTCTTCATACATCTGGTCA
>CAYUUH010000267.1:0-1511 GCA_964447855.1 uncultured Methanosarcinales archaeon
CCTTCCTGAAAGCCAGAAGATTATGATAAGGAACATAAGAAGCAAGCATATTGGAAAGCTTCTTTGGATGGAAGGAGTTGTAAGGCAGAAATCTGATGTGCGACCCCAAGTTACTTCTGCAAGGTTTGAGTGCCCAAGCTGCGGGAATATAATAAATGTGCTTCAGCTTGATAGCAGCTTTAAGGAGCCTACAAGATGCGGCTGCGGAAGAAAAGGCAAGTTCAGGATGATAAGTAAGGAGCTTGTTGATGCGCAGGGGATTGTTCTTGAGGAATCTCCTGATAATCTTGAAGGCGGAGAGCAGCCCAAAAGAATGAATATCCTGCTAAAAGACGACTTAGTCAGCCCTTTAAGCGAGAGAAAGACAAACCCAGGAAGCAAAATATTGGTTGTAGGGCAGGTAAAAGAGATCCCGATTATACTAAGGACCGGCAGCAAATCTACAAAGTTTGATTTATTGGTTGAGGCGAATTATATTAAAGCTGTTGAAGAGTCTTTCTATGAGCTTGAGATAAATGAGGAGGATGAAAAAAAAATAAAAGAGCTTGCAAGCGACAAGAAGGTTTCTGAAAAATTAATTAATTCTATAGCTCCTTCTATTTATGGCTATTCTAAGGTCAAGGAGGCATTGCTGCTTCAGCTTTTGGGTGGTTCTCACAAGGAAAGAAATGACGGAACAAGGACAAGAGGAGACATGCACGTTCTTCTTGTTGGAGACCCGGGTGCAGGTAAGTCCCAGCTGTTGAAGAGGATAAGCTCAGTTGCTCCTAAAGGAAGATTTGTAAGCGGCAAGGGAGTAAGCGGAGCAGGGCTTACTGCTTCTGTAGTCAAAGATGAGTTCTTAAAAGGATGGAGCCTTGAGGCCGGAGCTCTTGTTCTTGCATCGAATGGTCTGTGTGCTATCGATGAAATGGACAAAATGAGCGATGAAGACAGGGATGCTATGCATGAAGCGCTTGAAGGCCAGACAGTCACAATATCAAAAGCAAATATCCAGGCAACTTTGCTTGCAAGAACCACCGTGCTTGCAGCTGCAAACCCTAAGTTCGGAAGGTTTGACCCCTATGAGGTCATAGGAAAGCAGATTGACCTTCCACCTACGTTGATTAATAGATTTGACCTGATATTCCCAATTAAGGATTTGCCTGACGAGAAGAGGGACAAAGAGATTGCTTCTCACATACTTAATTTACATCAAAGCCCTAATTTTATCGAGCCTGAGATTGATACGGACTTCCTAAAAAAGTATATTGGATATGCAAGGCAAAACGTGAACCCAAAACTTACTGATGTAGCTATGGAGGAGATAAAGGAGTATTATATCAAGATGAGGCTAAGCGGCATTGATGAGGAGGGGGTAAAGTCTATTCCCATTTCTGCAAGGCAGCTTGAGGCCCTGGTAAGAATGAGTGAAGCTTCTGCTAAGGTGAGGCTTTCTCACAAGGTAGAGAAGAAAGACGCAAAAAAGGCCATTGAGCTATTGAATTACTGCCTGATGCAGGTTGGACTTG
>CAYUUH010000268.1:0-1501 GCA_964447855.1 uncultured Methanosarcinales archaeon
GGATTCGGGTTTATGGGTTTTATGTTTGGAGTTATGCTGCTTAATCTCTTAGTGATGTATTTTAGGCTAAGGCCTATAGAGATTGACTATCTTGTTGCAATAGTCCCGTGTGCGCTTGGGTTTGTTACATCAGTTACTAACCTAGGAAGCAAAGAAGATGTTCCTCGAGTAGAATTCGCTCAAGAGCCAAAGCGCGAAGCAAAGATTGAATCAGAGCCAGAGCCATTAAAAGAAGAAGTAAAATCGGTAAGAGCCGAGCCTATAAAGAAGACCTTCAGCCCTGAAAAAGTTATCGCAAGCAAAACAAGCAGCTATTTCCATTCTCCAAAGTGCGACTGGGCAAAGAAGATAAAGAAAGAGAACAGAACCTGGTTTAAGAGCGAAGATGAGGCTCTTAATAATGGATTAAAAAAGCATGACTGCCTTAATTAGTGTGCCCTAGCCTTTTTCTTAGAGCGATTATTCTTTTTATCTTCATTAAAGCTATAAACTATAAATCCTATAACCCCTAAAGTGAGGGCAGTATCTGCAACATTAAATGCAGGCCATATCCTAAAGTCAAGAAAGTCAACAACGTACCTTAAGGATATCCTATCAATAAGGTTGCCAACAGCACCTGCAAGTATTAATGCAACAGAACCATTAGCTAGCCAGTTATCTGGAATCTTGTCATAATTATAGAGTATAACTCCAATAACAAATACAGAGAACCATATCAAAGCTGCCTGCTGGCCCCTAAGTATGCCGAACCCAGCACCAGTGTTCTGGATATAAGTTATGTGAAAGATATCAGCTAGGACTGGAATGGAGTGGCCAAGAGCCATGCTGGATTTAACTATCCACTTAGTCAACTGGTCAAGAATAACCACTACAAGTACAATAAGCCAGAACTGTTTGTTTTGATTCATAATCTTGCATCACCTATTTGGTTTTATAGACAAATGCCTCCTAGCAAGTGCCTTAAAGAAGATGGGGGATATGATTGTAGTTATAAGAGACATTATAATCAAAGAAGCAAATATCTCGGAGTTAATCACACCTACTTTCAATGCCAGGGTGGCAATAACAAGCTCTACATCTCCCTTGGGGTTGAGCCCCCATCCAAGAATTATTCCTTCTCTCCAGGTTCCTTTGTTAAGCACATTGGCTACAGCTGTCCCTCCGACAGTGCCTGCAACTGCAATTCCTACAAGCATTAGAATAAACCATACATTGTCTGCTACAACGCTCAAGTCTGTATTCAGCCCTACCCATACGAAGAATAAAGGAATCAGGAATCCAAATGCAATTATGTGCGTTGACCTTGCTATATCATGCTCTTCCCAGTTAGGGATAGTTACTTCCCTGTATATTGTCTGCCTGACTATCATCCCAGTTACCATTGCGCCTATAAGTGAGCCGACGCCGAGCCATTCTGATAAATAAGCTATCAGGAAGACTAGGATTATAGACCCCATAAACCTGGATGTGCTTGACTTCTCCCTGTCGAAAAACTTAAGGG